>JBFOLW010000344.1:0-2570 GCA_040830305.1 Erythrobacter sp. | reverse complement strand
GGCTGCGCGTCTTGCGCATAGGCCTGCCGCACCCTCTGCGCCCCTTCGGCGTCGGCAGCGTTCAGCCGCGATACCGGGCCGTCTTCACCCATGACCGACGCGACGATCAGCAGGATGCCGCCAGCCATGAACAGTGCCATCGTCTTGTCCATCGAGGTAACCTCTTGCACTGCCGGGCGAAATACCGCCTCAGCAGGACCTTGTCGTCAGGTTCTGGGTGTTGGTGATGTTCTGGTTGGTGCGTTCGCGTACGTTGAAGGCGCTCTCGTAACGCAGGTCGAGCCCGTTGGAGACGATGCTCGGCAGGATCTTGGGCGTGTAGCGGTAGGACACTTCGACGAACATCACCGCGGTACCCTCGGCGGCCCTGATCCTGCCACTTGCCGGCCCCAGTCCGTCGGCCAGCGAGGCATCGTTTCGCCCGGCATTCTGCGCCCCGTAACGCGGCGTGACCTGCAGCGATCCGTAGCACCGCTGCCAGTTGATCATCTGGCCTGCCTGGCTGCCCGGCAGCCCGTTGGGCTCGAGCGAAGACAGGACCACGCGGCCGTTCTGGGCGAACTGGGTTCCCCCGGCGACCATGTCTGCACCGGCAAACACCTCGTAGATATCGGCCTCGTCGATGCCCTGCCGCACGCGGCCCGCATTGTCCGCCACCGAGATCGCCACCTGGCTGATGCGCATATGCGCCATCACAAGGTTGACGATCTCGAGCCCCCCGAACAGCAGCGTGACGAAAATCGGAAGCGAGAAGGCGAACTCGGTCAGCGCGATGCCGCTGCGCGAGCGCAGCAGTGCGCGCGCAAACCGGCGTATACGAGAAGGTGCCGGGCGCATCATACGCACACCGTGGGCGGCACCCGCTGCGTGGCATAGGGCTGGTTGCGAACCGCCGCAGTGGCGTAGATGTTGTAATCGGGCGTCGCTTCGATGAACCGGTGGATGGGGAACAGCCGGGGCATGCTCAGTTCCACTTCGTAAAACACGACATCGTCCGCCCCGCCCACGCCGGTGCGGCCCGCGCTCGCATCGAACGAACCGTTCTCGTTGAGGTCGACGAAGCAGTCGCCCGGGTCGTAATTGCCATTGGCGTTGTAATCGGTGATCAGCTTCTCGCTGCGCCCGATGCCCGAGAAGTCGTAGAAGTTCTTCATCGTGATTTGGTACGTGCCGTTGCGCGCAATCACGTCGGAACGTGTCTGGATCGCGCAGCCGATCTGCGCTTCGACCGTTTCGCCTGCACAGTCGAATGTGGGGCCTTCGATCGAGCCGCTGCGCGCCACATCGTTGAGGGCGCCCTGCACCACCGAGCGGAGATAGGCCTGGTACCCCAGGTCCAGCCCCCCGAGCAGGAACAGCAAGAGCGGGGTCAGGACCAGAGCGAACTCGACGATGGCCGCGCCATCCTCGTTGCGCCGCAACCGCTTCGCGAGGCCGCTCATTGCGTCAGCCTCAACGCGCCGATCTGGTTGCCGATCTGGCGGAACTTGCTGATCAGCGCATCGCGATTGGCCACGGTCGAGGCCTGGCTCGGGCTGCTGGCACAGCCGGTGAGGTTCGCGTTGAGCGCGGTGTCGAACCCGATCACCCACAGCGAGGCGCCGAGGCTCTTGGCTGCGTTGCAGGCCATGCGGAAGCGCTGCTCGTGGCGGGCGAGCTGGTTGGTGCAGCTGCCCGATCCGGTCGTGCGCATGTCGTTCTGTTCGACGCCATAGGCGGTGTAGACGTTGCAATATGCGGTCTGCAGTCCGTCGGTCATGAAGATCACGTGGCGGTTGCAGGGCATCGAGTTGTAATAGTCGCAGCCGTCGCCGAACACGCCGCCGGTGGAGATGAACCGCGCGCCCCAGATCATGCCGATATCGTGATAGGTCCCGCCGACGGTCTGCAGGCTCTTCACATAGGTATCGAGCGCGGTGCGGTCCCATTCGGCGAGCCGCCGCGCCTCGGTCGGGCAGGCCCAGTAGCCCTGGCTGTAGGAATAGTTCTTGATCCAGCCGGTGGTGCTCGTCGCGCTGGCGGTCGAGGTGGTCGAGGTCGATCCCGCGCTGCGGGTGAAGACGAGGTCGGGCACCATCGGGCGCCAGCGGGACGCATCGTCGGTCGGGATCAGGTTGATGTCGAGATCCTTCGCCGCGCTGGGGATCGTCATGCTGGTCCCGCCGTCGATCGCGGTGGTCGTGTCGCGCTCCTCGATGCAGCCGTTCCAGATCGCGTCGGCGGTGCTCACGCCGGTCCCGACGCTGGCGAGCTGCTGCGCGTTGAAGCTGCCGCCCGGCGCGGGAACGGTGCCCGCGGCGCTGGTGGCGAAGGTCAGCTTGCCGCTCGGCTGGATGTAGTTCGAGGTGTCGTACTGCTCCTGGCGGTAGGTCCAGTTGCTGAAGGTGCGCTGCCCGTTATCGTTGTAGGTCGTCGTCGCGACGGTGCGCCAGCGGCGGCAGCTGCGGCTCGACCCGCTGGTGTCGGGCGCACCCGGCCAGCCCCAGTTGTCGTCCTCATCGAAATCATCATCCGAGGCCGAGCCGCGATAGCTGGTGACGGTCGTCGCGGTGGGCGGCGGGCCGCCGCCG
>JBFOLW010000343.1:0-6410 GCA_040830305.1 Erythrobacter sp. | reverse complement strand
GCGGGGCGCCTGCAAAGCCAGTACCAGGCCAATCGCGGCAAGGTGAACTGCAATTGATGATTGCGTCGACCCGGCGCTGCTGACGCGCTTCGAGGCTGCGCTTGGCAGCCTCTGGCACGGCGACAGGCTCGGGCTGGCCGTATCGGGTGGCAGTGACAGCATGGCGCTGCTGGTGCTGGCCCATCGAATGCTTGCCGGAAAATTCGAAGTGGCAACGGTCGATCACGGCCTGAGATCCGAGGCTGCGGAAGAATGCGCGCTTGTGGCGCGTGCCTGCACCGAGCGCGGTATCGAGTGTCAGATCCTTCGCGTCCAGGTGGGTGAAGGAAACCTTCAGGATCGCGCGAGAGCAGCGCGTTACTCGGCCCTTGGCACCTGGGCGCAGAAGCGCGGACTGGCTGCGATCGCTACCGCCCACCATGCCGACGACCAGGCGGAGACGCTCCTGATGCGGCTCAACCGGGGAAGCGGCCTGGCAGGCCTGGCAGGCATCCGCTCATCGGCCCGGATCGAGGGATGCGCGGTCCCAGTGATCCGTCCCCTGCTGCATTTCCGCCGCAAGGAGCTGCGCGACATCGTCGAAAGGGCGGAGATGCCGATCGTCGACGACCCGAGCAATCGCGACGAGAGCTTCGACCGGGTACGGCTGCGGCGCGCGCTGGAATCGGCCGAGTGGATCGATCCGCTAGCCCTGTCGCTGTCCGCATCGCATCTCGAGGAGGCAGAGCGCGCGCTCGAGACGGTTGCATCCCGGTGGTGGGATCGTGAAGCCCAGGTGAGCGAGGCATCCATCGTCGTGCCGGTCGCGGAAGCGACCGATATAGCCTCAATGCTCGTCGGACGCGCGATCGAGACTTTGGTGGGGAAGGCCTTGTCGCGTGGAGAAATCGCCAGCTTCCTCAAGACCCTCGACCGGCGCGGGAACATCGCTGGGGTCCTGATCGAGAGACAATACGATAGCTTTGTCTGTTCGCCGGAGCCACCACGGCGGGCGGAATGATTGCGGTTAGATAATGCTGTCGCCGAGGCCGATTTGCTTGCCATCGGTGATGACCACACGGTCGCCTTTCTTGGCTATCGCAAACAGGCGCTTGGCAATATCGTCGGGCACGCCGATGCAACCGTGGCTGGCATAGCCATTTTCGACTTCGCTCCCACCGTGGATTGCGATCCCGTCGGTGGTCAGGAACATGCTCCAGGGCATGGGTGCATTGCCGTATTTCTCAGACACATTGTGTCGTTGCTTCCACAGGATTGGGAAGACACCGGTGGGGGTCGGGTGCTCGTCGGTCCCGAGCATGACCGCAGCAGCGCCGATCTCATAACCACCCCGAAAAATGGAGATCACCCGGGCTTGCAAATCGACCGTCACCAATAGCGGACCATCGGGTACGCCTTCGTCGTCCCAATGCCATTCGCCGTAGCGGATCGGCCCCTCGATCGGGAGCACGCGCCGTACAGTGTACAGGCGCTTCGCATCGGCCGCCGCCTTTGCGGCAATCGCGCCATGCGCGAAGACGGGTTGGGGGTCGGCTGCGTCGGCCTCGACAACGACCGCGTCTTCAACCGAGCCCGCCGGCAGTTCGTTTTCGGCAGTTGCGCGGCCACCCAGGGCAACGCCCGCAAGTACGAGCGCAGCCGCCACGGTCCCGCCACCGATCCATTTCAGAATCACGTCCATGAGCAGCTTATGGGCGCAAAGAGGCAGGTTTTCCAGTTCGCGCCAATCTGGCGTCCCGCGCAGGAACAGGTGCCGAGCGTGCGATCAGCGGCTCAATGCTGCCGCTTCCCGTGCCAATCCCTCGACAGCTTCCCGGTCGACGGGGCCGCGTGGGGCAACCCAGCTGCCACCGACACACAGCACCGGATCGAAGCCCAGCCATTCGGGCGCATTGGCCAACGAAACGCCTCCGGTGGGGCAGAACCGGCACTGACCGAAGGGCGCCGCTAGAGCCTTCAACGCGGGCAACCCGCCCGCTGCCATTGCAGGGAAGAACTTGAAATGCGTCAATCCGAGATCGAGCCCGCGCATGATGTCACCGGCATTGGCGATGCCCGGCAGAAACGGAATCCGCTCGCGGATCGCGGCCTTGCCGAGCGTATCGGTAAGCCCGGGCGATACGATAAACTGGCTGCCCGCCTCGATCGCGGCGGCAAGATCCTGCTGATTGGTCACCGTCCCGGCACCTACGATCGCGCCCTCGACCTTGCGCATCGCACGGATGGCGTCGAGCGCGACGGGGGTGCGCAGTGTGACTTCGAGGACGGGAAGCCCACCAGCCACAAGCGCACGGGCGAGCGGTTCGGCGTGTTCCAATTCGTCGACCACGATGACCGGAATGACCGGTGCGGCCTGCATGATGTCGGCAATGGTCATGCGTGTTCCCTCACGAAAGCTGCCGCAGCCCCGAACAGGCCCGGTTGCGGGTGGGTGATAAGCTTGACGGGGATCGAGGCCATGAGTTCCTGGAATCGGCCCTTCGATTTGAACCGCTCGGCGAAGCCCGATTTGAGCAGCGTCTCGCGGATCCGGTAGCCGAGACCTCCGGCGATGACGACGCCGCCGAAGCCGCCTTGTGCGAGCGCGATGTCGCCTGCGACGCTGCCCAGCGACATGCAGAACCGATCGACTGCCGCGGCGGCGAGGCTGTCGCTGCCGTCCTGCCCGCGCGTCCAAATGGCGATGTCGTCCTCTTCCGCGACGGGTTTGCCCTCCATCGCGGCGAGCGTCTGGTAGATGTCGGAGATCGCGGGCCCGGCAACGACGCGCTCTACGGAAACGCGGGTGTGGCGCTTGCGCAAACGGGCGAGAATGGCGTCGTCGATCTGGTCGAGCGGGGCGAAGTCGATATGGCCGCCTTCGGTGGCGGAGACGCGATAGGTTCCGTCGGGCTCGCGGTAGAGGTGCGCGACGCCGAGGCCGGTGCCGGGGCCGAGCACGCTGAGGCGGCCGGTCGCGGCGAGCGGTTTTTCGGGGCCCGTCAGGGGGATGAACTGATCCTCCTCCACGCGGGCGACGGCGTGGGCGACCGCTTCGAAATCGTTGACGATGCAGTAATGCTCGACGCCCAGTTTTTCCTTCACCAGCGCCGGGCGGATGATCCAAGGATTGTTGGTGAAGCGAATGACGTCCCCGCCGACGGGGCCGGCGATAGCCATTGAAACCCGTGGCGGGAGGCTGCCGCCCATTCGCTCGCGGAAGTCTTCCCACGCGGTCTGGAAGCTGGCGTGGTCTTCGGTATGGAGCGTCTCGGGCTCGCCCAGCGTGATCGATCCGCTGTCGTCCACCGTCGCGATGGCGAAGCGGGCATGGGTGCCGCCGATATCGACGCTGACCAGTTCCATACTCATAGCCCTGCCATCGCCATCATCGACGACGCTCCCTGTTCCGCTCCATCGGCCTGGGCCCGGAACATGGCGAATATTTCGCGGCCCATCCCGGTCTCGGGCGCAGGTTCGGGGGCTGCATCGCGGTTGTCGAGGTCGGCCGACGTGGAAAGTTCGCCGATGGCTGCACACACGCGCACGATGTCGCCGTCACGCAATCTGGACAGCGGGCCGCCGCCAAGTGCCTCGGGTGTGCAGTGGATTGCAGCTGGGACCTTGCCCGAGGCACCCGACATCCGGCCGTCGGTGACGAGCGCCACCTTGTAACCGCGGTCCTGCAAGACGCCGAGGGCAGGGGTCAGCTTGTGCAGCTCGGGCATGCCGTTGGCGCGCGGTCCCTGGAAGCGTACGACGACCACGACATCGCGGTCGAGTTCGCCCTTCTTGAATGCTTCATTGACCGCATGCTGAGTCTGGAACACGCGGCAGGGTGCCTCGACGGTCCAGCGTTCGCGTTCGACGGCGGAGGATTTGAAGCAGGCCCGGCCGAGGTTGCCTTCGACGAGCCGCATGCCCCCATCGGGCTGGAACGGGTCGGAGGCCGGACGCAACATCTCGGTGTCGCCGCTGGGTCCCGGGTCGCGCCAGGTGAGTGCATCGCCATCCATGCCGGGTTCGCGGGAATAGGCTTCGAAACCGCCGTCCCAAACCGTCAGGATGTCGCCATGCGCGAGACCTTCGTCGAGCAGCGTGCCGATGACATAACCCATGCCGCCGGCCTCGTGGAAATGGTTCACGTCGCCCGAGCCGTTGGGATAGACCCGTGCGATCAGCGGCACGGCGGTCGAGAGCTCGGAGAGGTCGGTCCAGTCGAATTTTATACCCGCGGCACGGGCCATGGCGGGGATGTGGATCGCGTGGTTGGTCGAACCCCCGGTGGCCAACAGGCCGATGGCGGCGTTCACGATGGCCTTCTCGTCGACAACGCGCGAAAGCGGACGAAAATCCTCGCCGCTCTTGCCAATGGCTGCGAGGCGATGGGTCGCAGCGCGGCTCAATTCCTGACGAAGCTTCGCGCCGGGCTGGACGAACGCCGCGCCCGGTACGTGGAGCCCCATCATCTCCATCATCATCTGGTTGGAGTTGGCAGTGCCGTAGAAGGTACATGTTCCCGGCGAATGGTAGCTGCCCATCTCGCTCGCAAGCAGTTCCTCGCGGCCAACCTTGCCTTCGGCATAGAGCTGGCGCGTGCGCTGCTTCTCCTTGTTCGAGATACCGGTACCCATGGGTCCCGAAGGGACGAAGATGCCGGGAAGATGCCCGAAACGCAGCGCGCCCATGAGCAAGCCCGGCACGATCTTGTCACAAATGCCGAGCAGCGCGACGCCGTCGTACATCGCGTGGCTGAGGGCAACCACGGTCGACAGCGCGATGGTGTCGCGGCTGAAGAGCGAGAGCTCCATGCCGGCCTCGCCCTGCGTTACCCCGTCGCACATGGCGGGTGTGCCACCTGCGACCTGCACCGTCGCGCCGACTTCGCGCGCCCAGATCTTCATGCGCTCGGGGTAGCGGTAGTAGGGCTGATGCGCGGAGAGCATATCATTGTAGGCGGTGACCACGCCGAGGTTCGGACCCCGCGCCGCCATGATTGCGGCCTGATCTTCTTCGGCGCCTGCAAAGGCGTGGGCGAGATTCGAACACGACAGCGAGCCGCGGTTGACCTGACGTTCGGCTTCGCGGTCCATCAGATCGAGGTAATCTGCGCGGCTGCCGCGCGAATTTTCGATTACCCTCTGCGTTACGCGATGGACCGTGTCGTTGAGCGGTTTATTCGTCATGCCAGCTCACTCCGTCGCGTTCGGCCAGCGCGATTGCCGCGCTTGGCCCCCAGCTGCCTGCGCCATAGGTCTTGGGCTTGATATCTTCCTGGTCCCAGAGGGTACGGATGGCGTCAATCCATTCCCATTGCGCCTCTACCTCGTCGCGGCGCACGAACAGCGTCTGGTCGCCTTCGATCAGATCGAGCAGCAGGCGCTCGTAGGCAATTCGGCGGACAGTGCCTGAAAAAGCATCGGGCATGGCAATGTCGAGCGGAATCTGGCGCAGCCGGATCCCCTCGCGGTCGAGGCCGGGGACCTTCGCCATCATCGAGAGCTGGACATTCTCTTCGGGCTGAATCCCGATCACCAGGCGATTTGGCTGGGTGGTCGCGCCGCGGCCCTCGAAGATCGAATGCGGAATGCAGCGAAACTGGACGACGATTTCGGTAACGCGTTCGGGCAGCCGCTTGCCCGTCCGCAGGTAGAAGGGAACGCCCTTCCAGCGCCAGTTGTCGACATGCGCCTTGAGGGCAACGAATGTCTCGGTATCGCTGTGCTTTCCGAGCTCCTCGTCGTAGCCGGGGACTGCTTCGCCGTTGACCGCTCCGGCGCGATACTGGCCGGTCACCGTCTCGTCCTTGGCAATCGGGCGCAATGCCCGAAGGACTTTCACCTTTTCATCGCGAACGGCGGTGGAATCGAAGCTGGTCGGCGGCTCCATCGCGACCAGCGCGAGAAGCTGCAGCATGTGATTCTGGACCATGTCGCGCAGCGCGCCGCTGTCGTCATAATAGGCGACCCGCGACTCCAGCCCCACGGTTTCGGCGACGGTAATCTGGACATGATCGATGTATGTCGCGTTCCAGACCGGTTCGAACAGCAGGTTGGCAAAGCGCAGGGCGAGAAGGTTCTGTACCGTTTCCTTGCCCAGGTAGTGATCGATGCGGAAAATCCGGTCTTCGCTGAACGCCTTGGCGACCGCGTCGTTGATCTCCTCGCTTGAAGCGAGGTCGGTGCCGAGTGGTTTTTCGAGCCCGATGCGGACGTTACCCTCGGTCAATCCGGCATGGACCAGGCCGTCGATCGTCGGTTCGAAGAGGCTGGGCGCCGTCGACAGGAAGATCGCCAGGCTCTTGCTATACTCGCCGCCTTCCGCGCCGAGGGCATCGTAGCCATCGAGCGTGGTTGCCTCGACGGGTACATAGCTCAATCGATCGAGAAATTCGGGGACCCGGCCGTGGCGAGGATCGGGAAGTGGTTTCT
>JBFOLW010000342.1:0-3405 GCA_040830305.1 Erythrobacter sp. | reverse complement strand
GCGGTTTCGCGGGCCATTGCCTGGCGCTGGCGCGCGGCGGGCAGGCCGCCCTGGAAAATGGGAATGCTGATCTGCACGCCAGCATTGAGCGTCGTTTCTTCCTGCGCGAGGCCTGCGGCGCCCCCGGCCAGCGTATTGAAATAGTCGGTATAGGCGGCGTTGGCGAAGAGCGAGACATTCGGCAACCGCCCCGACCCCGCAACTTCGCTATCGAAGCCTGCGGCCTCGGCACGCTCCTTGTTGGCAATCAGGTCGGGGTTGTTCTCGAGCGCGATGTCGACCGCAGACTCGACATTCGCGGGCAGGTTGGGAAGCGGAGGCGGTGCCTGCAGGTTGGTGGGCGCTTCGCCGACCAGCCGGATATAGGTTTCGCGGGCGTTGATCAGGGTCGCCTGTGCATTGCGCAGATCGCCTTGGGCCAGCGCAAGGCGAGATTGAGACTGGGCAACGTCTGTCCGTGTCAGGTCGCCAATCTCGAACCGGTCGCTAGTGGCCCGGACATTGACCGACAGCACGTCGACTTGGTTGGCGGAAAGCGCCACCAGCGCCTCGCTGCGCAACACATCCATGTATGCGGCGACGACCTGGTTGAAAATCGAGCTCTCGATCGCGCGCAGGTCGGCCTGCCCGGCATCAACGCGCTCGCGCGCCGCCTTCACAGCGTTGCGAATTGCACCACCAGCATAGACCGGGACGTTCAATGACGGGCCTATACGCAGCGTCCGGTCGGGAGCGGTGAACTGGTTCGGCGATTTCTTGATGAACTCGGTGTAGCTGCCGGTCGCAGTGACGCTCGGTATGCCCTGCGCCTCGTTGATCGGTACATTCTCGTCGGTAGCCCGCTGGTTGGCGCGCGCTGCGAGCAGCGTCGGATTGTTCTGGTAGGCTTGGGAAAGCGCTTCCTGCAGCGTATCGGCGTGGACAGGCGACCCAAGGGCCAGCGCACCGGCACTCGTTCCCAGAACCAGAGATTTCACAAACCCTCCGCGACGCATTCAGAAACTCCAGCTTTGCGGCCGGTCGAATGCGCCGAGCCGCGGGATCCCCATTTCAGCAAGCGGTAGCAGCGCCAGCGCCTTGCCCGATTTGCGACCGGTGGCGAGACGGGTGACTCCGCGCTCGACCATGCCGGTCACGATCCGACCGCCTTCCGCAACCAGCTTGGCCAGCGAGGCGGGCACATGTTCGATCGCGCCGTCAACCAGGACCAGCGAATAGTCGCCGCGTTTGCCGCCGCTGGCTGCAGTGTCGGGCGAAATCGTGTCGAGTTTGGCGACCAGCGGTTCGACCAGGGCAGGCAGATAGCCGCTCCCCGCATCGACGATGAGCACGCGATCGTCCGCCTTGGGGTGAGCCTCCGCAAGCATGGCGCCGTGGAACAGCGGAGCAGCCAGGAAACCCCCGCCCTCGAGGCGGATGGCACGGTCCATATAGGCTGTGGCCCTGGCGCTCTCGGGGACGAATTCTTCGCGCGCGACGCTGCCCATGCGTTCGATGATGAAGGCATCGTTGACGCCGCTGGTGCGCAGCTGGCTGTCGATCATCGCCTTGCGGGCGGCGGTAAAATCGGGGCGGGAGGTGGTGAGGGTCATGGTCATTTCCGCGAGCTGTATTACAACAATAACACGCTTATGCAAGCTCCGGTTGCCTTAGGCGCAAGGCCGGTTGCGGCCAAGCGCTTTGACCGATGCAGGCAAACGCGCCTATCGGGGAGCGCAAATCTGCAACATGGGAATTTGCGGCGATGAGCGACATGACCGTCATCAGCGAAAACGACCTGATCGAGAGCGTCGCCGACGCGCTCCAGTACATCTCCTACTATCACCCGATGGACTATATCCGTGCGCTTGGCGAAGCCTACGAGGCGGAAAAGGGCCCGGCAGCCAAGGACGCCATCGCCCAGATCCTGACTAACAGCCGCATGTGTGCCGAAGGCCACCGGCCGATCTGCCAGGACACCGGCATCGTCAACGTCTTCGTCAAATGGGGCATGAACTGCCGCCTCGATTCCGAGCGATCGCTGCAGGAGGTCGTCGATGAGGGTGTGCGCCGCGCCTATAACCATCCCGACAACAAGCTGCGCGCCTCGATCCTTGCGGATCCCGCCTTCACGCGCCGCAACACGCGCGATAACACGCCCTCGGTGCTCTCGGTGGAAATGGTGCCGGGCAACTCGGTCGACATTGATGTCGCGGCCAAGGGCGGCGGCAGCGAAAACAAGTCCAAGTTCAAGATGATGAACCCGTCCGACAATATCGTCGACTGGGTACTCGAACAGATCCCTTCGATGGGTGCAGGCTGGTGTCCGCCCGGCATGCTCGGTATCGGCATCGGCGGAACGGCGGAGCATTGCATGAAGCTGGCCAAGCTCTCGCTCATGGATCCGATCGACATGGGCCAGTTGAAACAGCGTGGCGCGCAAAACGACATCGAGCAGCTGCGAATCGATATCTTCGATGCGGTCAACGCGATGGGCGTCGGCGCGCAGGGACTTGGCGGTCTGTCGACCGTGCTCGACGTGAAGATCCTCGATGCGCCCTGCCATGCAGCGGGCAAGCCGGTGGCGATGATCCCGAACTGTGCCGCCACGCGCCACGCGCATTTCACGCTCGATGGCTCGGGCCCTGCCTATCTCGAGCCGCCAAAGCTCGACGACTATCCGCAGGTGACGTGGAAACCCGATGCGGCCGCCAAGCGCGTCGACCTCGATACGCTCACGCCGGAAGAAGTGGCAGGCTGGAAGCATGGCGATCGCCTGCTGCTCTCGGGCAAAATGCTCACCGGGCGTGACGCGGCGCACAAACGCATCAAGGACATGCTCGAAGCGGGTGAGGAACTGCCGGTCGAATTCAGGGGGCGTGCAATCTACTATGTCGGACCCGTCGATCCGGTGATGGGCGAGGTCGTGGGACCGGCGGGCCCGACCACGGCCACGCGCATGGACAAGTTTACCGAGATGATGCTCGACCTCGGATTGCTGGCAATGATCGGCAAGGCCGAACGCGGGCACAATGCGGTCGAGGTGATCAGCAAGTTCAAGGTCGCCTACCTGATGGCTACCGGCGGCGCAGCCTATCTCGTCAGCCGCGCGATCAAGGGGGCACAGGTCGTCGCCTTCGAAGATCTGGGGATGGAGGCAATCTACGAATTCGAGGTGCAGGACATGCCGGTGACGGTCGCTGTCGATGCGGCCGGTAACAATGTTCACACGCTGGCGCCTGCGGAGTGGCGCCGCCGGATCGCCGAAGGGGACCTGGAGCCCGCCGAATAGCAGGGCTCTCGACCAACCGCACAGCCTGTTCGACCGCCGCGCTGGCATTTGCGGGTGCGAATGGGCACATCGCATAGCGTGCTGATCGACGACCGCCCGCTGAATCGCGAAACCGAGCGCCTTTCCGGCAAGGT
>JBFOLW010000341.1:0-2064 GCA_040830305.1 Erythrobacter sp. | reverse complement strand
GTCGGGTCGGAATCTCGCACGTCATGGACGGGTCGAGAAAATGGATCGCGCCGCTTGCCGGCGTCGTTGCGCTGCTATCTGCCACGGGGACCGGTGTCGCCGCAAGCGGATCGTCGTCGACGGGGTCATCGAACGAAGCCTTTCACACGCCGCGATCGATCGACCAGCGCGGAAGCTCGGACCTGCATCTTGCAGCGCGGATACTAAGAACGCACAACGAAGAACGCGAGGCGCTGCGTCTCCAACCGCTCAAATGGAATGTCCATCTCGAGCGCGAGGCACGCGAGTGGGCGCAGCACCTTTCGTCGAGGGGCATGTTACAGCACGCAGATCAGAACACCCGCAACCAGACCGGCGAAAACCTCTGGATGGGTACGGCCGGGCATTGGCCCGTCGAAACCATGGTCGGCATGTTCATCGAGGAAAAGCAATATTATCGACACGCCAGCTTCCCGAATATCTCCAAGACCGGGAACTGGGCCGATGTCGGTCACTACACACAGATCGTGTGGCGTGAGACCAAGGAGGTCGGTTGCGCAATGGCGACGGCACGCGGCAACGACGTCCTTGTCTGCCGGTACTGGCCGGCCGGCAACGTCTGGGGCCAGAGAGCCTACTGATCCTCAGCCGAACTGATCGGCGACCAACTTGGCGAAGGCATCGGCCCGGTGGCTGATGGCGTGCTTTTCCTCCGGCGCGATCTCCGCGAAGGTCTGTTCGCGTCCCTTGGGAATGAATACCGGATCATAGCCGAAACCCAGTTCGCCACGGGGCGGCCATGTCAGCGTGCCCGGAACCGTGCCTTCATAGACAGCCTGCTCGCCATCGGGCCAGACCAGCGCGAGGACACAATGGAAGGCGCACGACCGGTCGACTTGGGCCCCCTTCTGGTTGAGCATACCCTCGACCTTGCCCATCGCCATGTACCAGTCGCGGCCCGGTTCGCCTTCGAACCACTGCCGTTCGGCCCAGTCCGCAGTGTAGACTCCGGGCCGCCCGTCGAGTGCATCGACCGCCAGACCGCTGTCGTCGGCAAGCGCGACGAGGCCCGAAGCCTCTGAAGCGGCGCGAGCCTTGAGCAGCGCATTCTGGACAAAGGTCCTGCCCGTCTCGGCCGGCTCGGGCAGGCCCAGCGACCCGGCCGAGATGCACTTCACGCCATGCGGTTCGAGCAGCGCGGAAATCTCCTTGAGCTTCCCCGCATTGTGGGTGGCGATCACCAGCGAGCCCGAACCGATGCGCCGTGTCATTTCCTGGTCGCCTCGTCCTGTGCCTTGAAGATCTGCGCGCAGCCCATCTGGGCGAGCCGGAGCAGGCGAAGGAAGGCTTCCTCGTCATATGGGGCGCCTTCGGCAGTCGCCTGCGCCTCGGCGATTTTGCCGCCCTCGATCAGCACGAAATTGGCGTCGGCATCGGCGCTGCTGTCTTCCGGGTAATCGAGGTCGAGGACCGGTGTTCCCTTGTAAATGCCGCAGGACACGGCGGCGACTTTGGCGGTGATCGGGTCCTGCGTGATGTCACCGGATTTCATCAACGCATCGACCGCGAGACGAAGCGCCACCCAGGCGCCGGTGATCGAGGCCGTCCGGGTTCCGCCGTCGGCCTGGATCACATCGCAATCGAGCGTAATCTGGCGTTCGCCGAGCTTCTTGTGATCGACCACGGCGCGAAGGCTGCGGCCGATCAGCCGCTGGATTTCCTGCGTCCGCCCGCTCTGCTTGCCCTTGGCCGCCTCGCGCTGGCCGCGCGTGTGTGTCGCGCGCGGAAGCATCGAATATTCACCGGTGACCCAGCCTTCGCCCTTGCCGCGAAGCCAAGGTGGAATTCGTTCTTCGACCGATGCGGTACACAGCACGCGGGTCTCGCCAAAGCTGATCAGACAGCTGCCTTCGGCATGTTTGGTGTAGCCGGTCTCGATAGTGATGGCGCGCATTTCGTCGGGCGCACGGCCGGAAGGTCGCATGGGGTTCTCCATTGCAGTCGAATCTCGGGGATGCGTGTGGCGCATGGGTCTTGAGGCCGCAAGGGGAGCGGTTAGATAGAGCATATGAATTCCCCGCCGCT
>JBFOLW010000340.1:0-4192 GCA_040830305.1 Erythrobacter sp. | reverse complement strand
GGGATTCCGCCGCTGTTCGGCTTCTGGGGCAAATTCGTCGTCTTCCAGGCCGCCGTGCAGGCCGACCTCGTCGCGCTGGCGGCGATCGGTATCGCAGCAAGCGTCATCGGCGCGTTCTACTACATCAAGTTCATCAAGGTGATGTTCTTCGACGAGCCTATGCGCGAAGTCGAGGCTACCAGCCCGATGAGCCACTGGGCCGTACTGGCGATCTGCGTGGCCTTCATTTCGCCATTGGGATATTTGCTCACCATCCCGCTGGGTGAATGGGCGGCCCAGGCCGCAGCCTCTTTCGTCGCGGCGATGTGATCCGCTTCGTCACCGAAACCGGTTCGACCAATTCCGATCTCGCCACGCAATTGCGCGCGGGCGAAGCCGTGCCCGAGGGACAATGGCTGGTTGCGGATCGGCAGGTCTCGGGGCGGGGACGGCAAGGACGCACCTGGTTCGACGGCAGCGGGAATTTCATGGGCTCGACGGTGGTCCACATCGCCCCACGCGACCCCAACCCCGCGACATTGGCACTGGTGGCAGGTGTAGCTGCTCACGAGGCCGTCTCCAAGCTTCTCGCCGAACCCGGCCGCTTGCGGCTCAAATGGCCCAACGACCTGATGCTCGGCGAGGCAAAGCTCGCCGGGATCCTGCTCGAGAGAGAAGGCGATGCGATCATCGTCGGGATGGGAATCAACCTCGTCGCGGCGCCAGACCTGCCCGATCGCCGGACAATTGCCCTGTCCGCGCTGGGCCCCGCGCCCGATCGCGACATGTTCGCGCGCACTCTGGCCGCGGAGTTCGATCGCGAGCTGGAACGCTGGCGGACCTACGGACTCGAACCGCTGATCCGTCGCTGGGTCGCCACCGCGCATCCCGAGGGGACGCCGTTGGTCGTTCAGCCACCGGGCGAACAGCGGGTCGAGGGGCGGTTCGCCGGTCTGACAGCCGATGGGGCGCTGTCGTTGCGCTTGGCGGACGGCGCGACCCGTGTCATCCACGCGGGCGATGTCATGCTCGCGAACGAGGAGAGCTGAACCATGCTGCTGGCAGCCGATGTCGGAAATACCAATGTCGTGTTCGCGCTGATCGACGGGCGCGAGATCAAGGCGCGCTGGCGCATCGCCACCGATCCCCGCCGCACCGGCGACGAGTACGCAGTGTGGCTCTTGCAGCTCGCCGAATTCCAGGGATTCGACAAGGGCGACATCACGCAAATGATCATCGGTTCGGTCGTGCCGCGCGCGATCCACAACCTCACCGTCCTGTCCGAGAAGTACCTCGGCGTCACGCCGCTGATCGCGGGGCAGGGCAGCGCCCAGTGGGGTTTCGAGCTCGATATCGAACAGCCAAGCTCGCTTGGCGCCGACCGCGCGCTCAACACACTCGCTGCACATGAGAAGTACGAGGGCGATCTGATCGTGATCGATTTCGGCACCGCGACGACTTTCGACGCCGTCGATTTCACGGGCGCCTACAAGGGCGGGATTATCGCCCCCGGGATCAATCTCTCGCTTGATGCGCTGGTGGGCAATACTGCCAAGCTGCCGCGCATCGCGATCGAGCGGCCCGAGACCAACAGCGTGATCGGACGCAATACGGAGGACCAGATGCTGATCGGTGTGTTCTGGGGTTACGTAGCCCTCATCGAGGGTCTGATTGCGCGGATGAAGGAGGAAATCGGGCGACCGGCGAAGGTCGTCGCGACCGGTGGCCTGGCGCTCCTGTTCGACGAACACACCGAGCTTTTCGACGCGGTCGATACCGACCTGACGCTCGAAGGACTTGCCATACTTGCGGAGCGCACGGCTTGAAGAAGGACTTTACCCCCGAAGACGAACTGCTGTTCCTCGCACTCGGCGGGTCGGGCGAGATCGGCATGAACGTCAATCTCTACGGCTGCCAGGGCCGCTGGCTGATGGTCGACCTCGGCATGACTTTTTCGGGCGACCAGTATCCGGGCGTCGACCTCGTGTTCGCCGATCTCGAATTCATCGAAGACCGCGCGGACAAGCTCGACGCGATTGTGCTGACCCATGCGCATGAGGACCATATCGGCGCGGTGCCCTATTTCGCCGCGGAGCTCGACGTGCCGATCTATGCGACGCCGTTCACGGCCGAGCTGGTCCGGCGCAAGCTGCAGGAAGCGGGTCTCGTCGACCAGATCGACCTGCATGTGATTTCCGACGATCATGGCAGCTTTGCGGTCGGCCCGTTCGAGATCACCTACATTCCCCTCGCGCATTCGATCGCCGAAGGGAACGCGCTGCTGATCGACACGCCGCACGGACGCATATTCCACACGGGCGACTGGAAGCTCGACGAAGACCCGATCATCGGCGAGCCCACCACCGGGGAAGAACTGACCGAGATCGGTGACGAAGGCGTGCTCGCGCTGGTTTGCGACAGCACCAATGTCTTCAACCCCGCCCCGAGCGGGTCGGAAGGCGCCGTGCACAAGGGCCTGCTCGAGGAGGTCCAGCGTCATCCGGGCAAGCGTGTGCTTGTCACCACCTTCGCCAGCAATGTCGCACGGTTGCAGACGCTGGGCGATGTCGCACGCGAGACCGGACGCCAGATATGTGTGGCCGGACGTTCGCTCGACCGGATCATCGAGGTCTCGCAGGACAATGGCTATCTGCAGGATTTTCCCGAGCCGGTCGATTTCGACACGGCGATGGGCCTGCCACGCGGCGAGTTGCTGATCCTCGCGACGGGCGGGCAGGGCGAGCCGCGGGCCGCGCTGGCGCGTATTGCCGACGAGAACCATCCGCTGGAACTCGTAAGCGAAGACGTCGTGTTGTTTTCGACCCGCCAGATTCCGGGCAACGAGATCTCTATCGGCGCGGTGCAGAACAAGCTGGCCGCGCGCGGTATCACCATGGTCACCGACCGTCAGAGCATGATCCACGTGTCGGGCCACCCGGGACGCCCCGAGCTCGAAGCGCTCTATGGCTGGCTGCGGCCGGATATCCTCGTCCCGGTGCACGGCGAGATGCGGCACATGCAGGAACAGGGCCGGTTGGGTAAGGCCAATGGCATTCCCGACCAAGTCGTGCAGCAGAATGGCGATCTCGTCCGCCTGGCGCCGGGTGCTCCGGGCAAGGTGGCCGAAGTGCGGGCAGGGCGACTTGTGCTCGACGGCGATATCATCGTGCCCGCAGATGGCGAGGCGATCGCCATGCGTCGCCGGATCATGCGCGAGGGTGTTGTCATCGTGGCGCTCGACGGCGATCTGAACCCGCGGCTCGACAGCCTGGGCCTCCCGCTCGACGAGGATTACGAAGACTTCGTTACCGAAGCGGTGAGCGATATCCGTGCCGCAATCGCCAAGCTGCGCGGACGCGACCGGCGCGACGAGGCGAGCATCCACGAGGCGGCGCGGCTTGCCGCCCGCCGTGCCGCCCAGCGCTGGTCGGGCAAACGCCCGCAGGTTCGCGTCATTCTGCCCAATCTCTAGGAGGCCTACCCATGGAATGGACGAGCATTCTCGCGATCTATTTCCTGTTCTTCGTCTTCAGCGCCTTCGTGTTGCTTCCTTTCGGCGTGCGCACGCATGACGAGGTCGGCGTCGCAAAGGTGCCGGGGCAGGCTGACAGCGCACCGGTCGAATTCCGCGGCGGCCGCTTGCTGCTGCGAGCCGCGATTCTCGCCGCGGTGGTGACCACCGCCTATGTGCTCAATTACATCAATGGCTGGATCACGGTCGACGACCTGATCCTCTGGGGCCCCGACGCCTGACCCGCTATTGCCGCAGGCGTTCGAGCGCCTGCGCCAGCACGACATAGAGTTTGCCCATATCGCTGCTGAGCAGGGTCACGCTCACGGCATTGCCATCGCGCGTCGAAAGCATGGTGCGCAGCATCGCCTCGAAGTCGTGGATGTAGCGGCTGACGTGTTCGCGGAAATCGTGATCGCAATCGTAGAGTTCGGCGATCTCGCGCGCTTCGGTATTGTCGATCAGCCGCACGGCGCGGCGGGTGAAGATGCCGCGATCGCCGCGCAGGTAGCTGGCCCAGGCGGTATCGGTAACTTCGGTCGAGAGTGCCTTGGCGATGTCGATGGCGTTCGAATTGAGGCTCTCGGTAATCAGGGCAACGCGGCGTGAGAAGTCGTTGTCGACATCCTCGCTCGCACGCTCGCGAGCAAGCGCGATGCGGTTCTCGAGGTTGCCGGTCAGCTCGTTGACCTTGGCCAGCTG
>JBFOLW010000339.1:0-4867 GCA_040830305.1 Erythrobacter sp. | reverse complement strand
TACACATTTGTCGCCACCGATCCGAGGACGGGCGCCATCATCAACGGGGCCAACGGGTTGCCCATCCCGACCCTCGGTCCCGAAGGTACGCTGACGGCATTCTACGGCAACCCGCGGCAGGTCTTCGCCTCGGTTACCTTCACCTACTGATCGAGTTGCAAATGGAGGGGGTCGGAGGCTTGACTTCCGGCCCCCTTCCCGTGCCTATTTGGCCATGCGTCTGGGTGCCGGTGCCTCCCGGCTCTCCACGGGAATGCCATAGGTCTCGGTATAGTCAGCGAAGCGCTCGTTCACCTCGCCTTCGCTCAGGCCGAACTCGGCTAGGCTGTAGCGATGCGGGTTGCGCTTCAGATTGGCCGATCGGTCGAGATAGCGCTGCATTCCCGGCACTGCCGGTTCCATCTCGAGGCCGAGGAAGCGGTAGACCCGCTCCATCGTCCCGCGCCAGTCCTGCTCCATGTCCTCATATTGCACATCGATCATCCGGTCACGTGGGATGGCATCGCGCGCAGAGCGCATCTTCGCGATCATCTGGTCGGTCTTGTCGAGCCACTGCCGCCCGGTGTCCTGCGGCGACACATGATCGGTGTAGATCGTCGTCTGGTTCCACGCGAGCGAAGCGGCGCTGCCGACCACTTGGCGCGGATCGCGATGGGTGAAGATCAGGCGCGCGTCGGGGAACACCTCGAGCAGCGCTGGCAGGTCGAGCATGTGCTGCGGGGTCTTGAGAATCCACGGTCGCAGCGAGCTTTCCTGCTGCGACCAGCCGATCAGCCGGAGCAGATTGGCCATGTGACGATAGGCGGGTACGGCGGATTCGCCTGCGCACCAGTCGGAATATCCCGGCACGTGCCATTGCGCCTCCCACTTCATTCCGTACATCGAAGCGGCAACCAGGCCGAGCTCCTCCTCGGGCTCGAACGCCCCGGTGGGGTGGATCGAAAGCGTTCGCGGATTGGCCAGCCGGGCGACCTTGAGGATACGGCTCGCGAGCTTGGGGCGGAAATCCTCGGCCTCGCCCGCCAGCACCGCCTCGAACCCGGGCCGTGGCACGGGGCTGATCGTCTCGAAGCTGCGCAGATGCGCGAAACGCTGGTCGCTGGCCAGCAGCCGATGGAGCCGGGTCGTCCCCGAACGCATCGGCCCGACGATCACCACCGGGTTCTTCAGCGGCCGCGCGAGGATTTCAGGATGCCGCTTGAACCACATCTGCGTGTAAAGTCGATCGCGCAGCACGTGATGAAACATCTTCATGGCGGAAAAATCGCCCGCCGCATTGAGCTGCGCCTCGTGCCGGACGCTGTCGAGAAGGACGTCAAACGGGCGCTCGAACCAGCGATCGCCGAAATCCTCGAGGCCGGTCGCCTCGACCGCCTGTTCAAGCAGGAAGCCCTTGTCGAGCCGCGCAGGATCGATGACGCCGAGCCTGCGGCCCGCCCGGATCACGCCGTCCGCGATATCGATGAAACGCGTTCGGCGCGGTGGCTGGATTGGCTGGTCGTTCAAGCTGGCTGGCCTTTCAAGCTCTTGGAATTGCCCCTGAACGTGCGGGACCTTAAAGTGTGCCCGCAAAAGGACAAGGGACGGCCGAGCGAAGTGTCTGGCCAAGCCGAATGCGAGAAGGCATAGGCCGCGACCATGCACGACATAGCCTTCATCCGCGCCAATCCGTCAGACTTCGATGCCGCCCTCGCCCGCCGCGGGTCGGAGCCGGTGGCCGACCGCATCATCGCGCTCGACGCCAAGAAGCGCGAGGCGGCGACCAAGGTCCAGCAGGCGCAGAGCCGCCGCAACGAGGCATCCAAGGCGATCGGCCAGGCGATGGGCCAGGGCGACAAGGACAAGGCCGAAGCACTCAAGGCCGAAGTCGCCGAGATCAAGGCCGGCATGCCTGAATGGGAAGAGGCCGAGCGCGCCGCGGGCGCCGAACTGCACAATCTGCTCGCCACCCTGCCCAACCTGCCTGCCGGCGACGTACCTCAGGGTGCGGATGAGACCGACAATGTCGAGCAGCACCAATGGGGCACCAAGCGCGAATTCGACTTCGAGCCGAAGGAACACGCCGATATCGGGCCCGCGCTGGGGATGGATTTCGAAACCGGCACCAAGCTCTCGGGCGCGCGCTTTACCTTCCTGCGCGGCGATATCGCCCGGCTGCACCGCGCGCTCGCGCAATTCATGCTCGACAAGCAGACGCGTGAGAACGGCTACACCGAATGCAATCCGCCCGTGCTGGTCGGCGACGAAGCGATGTACGGCACTGACAAACTGCCCAAGTTTGCCGAGGACAGCTTCCGCACGACCGACGATCGCTGGCTGGTCCCTACCTCAGAGGTTCCGCTGACCTATTCGGTCGCGGGCGATATCCTCCCCGACCTCGCCGAGCCGATCCGCATGACCGCGCATACGCTGTGCTTTCGTTCCGAAGCCGGCTCGGCCGGGCGCGACACGCGCGGGTTCATCCGCCAGCACCAGTTCGAGAAGGTCGAACTGGTCAGCATCTGCCGCCCCGAGGACAGCGAAGCCGAGCACGAGCGCATGACGAAATGCGCCGAAGGCGTGCTCGAAGCACTCGACCTGCCCTACCGCCGCATGCTGCTGTGCCCCGGCGACATGGGCTTCGGCGCGCGCAAGACCTACGATCTCGAAGTCTGGCTGCCCGGACAGGGCGCCTGGCGCGAAATCTCGTCCTGCTCGAACACGGGCGATTTCCAGGCTCGCCGGATGAATGCGCGCTATCGCCCCGAGGGAGAGAAGAAGACCGCCTTCGTCCACACGCTCAACGGCTCGGGCCTTGCCGTCGGGCGAACGCTGGTCGCGGTGATGGAGAACTACCAGAACGCCGACGGCAGCGTTAGCGTACCCGACGTCCTCGCCCCCTATATGGGCGGGATCGCCAGACTGGAGCCGATCTCCTGATGCGTATCCTGCTGACCAACGACGATGGCATCCACGCTCCGGGCCTCGAAGTACTCGAAGCGATTGCGCGCCAGTTTTCGGACGACATCTGGATCTGTGCGCCGGACGAGGAACAGTCGGGCATGGGGCATGCGCTCACCCTCACCCGCCCGGTGCGTCTGCGCAAGCACGGCGAGCGTCGCTTTTCGGTTACCGGAACGCCCACTGACGCAGTCACCATGGGTCTGCGCAAGGTCATCGACAGCCCGCCCGACGTGATCCTGTCGGGCGTCAACCGGGGCGCAAACCTGGCGGATGACATCACCTATTCGGGCACGGTTTCCGCGGCGATCGAGGGCGCGCTCGCGGGCATCCGCTCTATCGCCTTGAGCCAGGTCTACTCCAAGGAAACCCTCGGTGCGGACGGCCCGTTCGGGGCGGCGGTGGAGTGGGGGGCCAAGGTGCTGGCACCGCTGCTCGACACGCCGCTTCCCAACCGTACACTGGTCAATGTAAACTTCCCGCCGGTCGCGCCCTCCGAAGTGAAGGGCATTCGCGCCGTGCGCCAGGGCTTCCACGACTATTCGCGCGGCACCGTGGTGGAAGGCCGCGACCCGCGTGGTTTCCAGTATTACTGGTTCGGGCTGGAGGCGATCGAGCACACGCTCGACCACGGCACCGACCTCGAGGCGATCGACGAGGGCTATATCTCGGTCACACCGTTGCAGCTCGACCTTACCCACCACGCCTCGCTTGGTGCGCTTGCCGATCGCTACACGGACTGAGCGTGCGCCAAGCTATTGACGCTGCGACATTCGACGCGCACCAAGACGCCGCATGAGCAGCGACAAACAGGTCGACCGGATCGCCGCGAGTACGCGGGTGCGAAACTATCGCGGTCCGCGTTTCCAGCCGCTCAGGCGCGCCGTGAAGCTGCCGGTGTGGGGCGATCTCGGGATCCGGCTGGGCGCGGCGCTATTCCTGATCTTCGTCGTCATAATGGTCCATTGGTGGGACCGCGAGGGTCTGGTCGACAATCTCGATGGCGAGGTCAGCTTCCTCGACGTCATCTATTTCACCATGATTTCGATCACCACGACCGGTTTTGGCGACATTGCGCCGATCTCGGATCGCGCCCGGCTGGTCGAAGCCGTCATCGTGACCCCGATCCGTTTCGCCGTCTTCTTCATTTTCGTCGGCACGGCCTATAACTTCATCATCAAGCGCAGCTGGGAGAAATGGCGCATGGCGCGTATCCAGGAACAGCTATCCGGCCACATCGTCGTGCTCGGCTACGGCATTTCCGGCTCCGAAGCGGTCGGCGAACTGATCGAGCGCGGGACCGATCCCTCCTGTATCGTGGTGATCGATCCGAGCGAGGACCGCCTGCACGAGGCAGAAGCGCTCGGCTGCAACGTCATGGCGGCCGACGCAACGCGCGACCAGACGCTGAAGGCGGTGCGGATCTCGGAGGCGCAAAACGTGCTCGTATCCGCAGGACGGGACGACACCACCATTCTGATCACATTGACCGTGCGTGCGCTGGCACCCAACGTGCCCATCAGTGCAGTTGTGCGCGCCGATGACAACGAATCGCTCGCGCGCCAGGCCGGAGCCGACAACGTCATCAACCCCGTGCGGTTCACCGGCTTGCTCCTCGCCGGCAGCGCCAAGGGCGAGCACATCGCCGAATATCTTGCCGACCTCGCCAGCGTCACCGGGCGCGTCCAATTGGTCGAACGCGAAATTACCGAAGAGGAATGCGGCTGCGCGATCAGCGATCTGCGCACCGGTGGGCGCGGCCTGCGCGTCTATCGCAACGGCAGGGCGCTGGGCTTCTGGGAAGACGAATGCCAGAGCCTCATGCCCGGCGATGTGGTGGTCGAGATCGTGCCCACCATCAATGGCGAAGCCAAAGGCGATGGGCACGCTCGCGACGACCGCGACGAGACGTGAAGGTTCAGGCCAT
>JBFOLW010000338.1:0-12133 GCA_040830305.1 Erythrobacter sp. | reverse complement strand
TAGAGACCCAGCACCATGTCCTGCGAAGGCACGATGATCGGCTTGCCGTTGGCGGGCGAGAGGATGTTGTTGGTCGACATCATCAGCACGCGTGCTTCCAGCTGCGCCTCGAGGCTCAGCGGGACGTGAACGGCCATCTGGTCGCCGTCGAAGTCGGCATTGAAGGCGGCGCAGACCAGCGGGTGCAGCTGGATCGCCTTGCCCTCGATCAGCACCGGTTCGAAGGCCTGGATGCCGAGGCGGTGAAGAGTCGGCGCGCGGTTGAGGAGGACCGGGTGCTCGCGAATCACTTCGTCGAGGATGTCCCAGACTTCCTTGCGCTCCTTCTCGACCCACTTCTTGGCCTGCTTGAGGGTCATCGAGAGACCCTTGGCATCGAGGCGGGCGTAGATGAACGGCTTGAACAGCTCGAGCGCCATCTTCTTCGGCAGGCCGCACTGGTGCAGCTTGAGTTCCGGGCCGGTCACGATGACCGAACGGCCCGAATAGTCGACGCGCTTACCCAGAAGGTTCTGGCGGAAGCGGCCCTGCTTGCCCTTGAGCATGTCGCTGAGCGACTTGAGCGGACGCTTGTTGGCGCCGGTGATCACGCGGCCGCGGCGGCCGTTGTCGAACAGCGCGTCGACGGCTTCCTGCAGCATGCGCTTTTCGTTGCGGACGATGATGTCCGGCGCGCGCAGCTCCATCAGGCGCTTGAGGCGGTTGTTGCGGTTGATCACACGACGGTAGAGGTCGTTGAGGTCCGAGGTGGCGAAACGGCCACCGTCGAGCGGCACCAGCGGGCGTAGTTCGGGCGGAATGACCGGCACGACTTCGAGGATCATCCATTCGGGACGGTTGCCCGATTCGATGAAGCTCTCGACGACCTTGAGACGCTTGATGATCTTGGCGGGCTTGAGCTTCGACTTGGTCGTAGCGAGCTCTTCCAGAAGGTCCTCTTTCTCCTGTTCGAGATCGAGGTCCATCAGCATGATCTTGACCGCTTCGGCGCCGATGCCGGCGCTGAAAGCGTCTTCGCCATACTCATCCTGCGCTTCGAGCAGTTCGTCCTCGGTGAGCAGCTGGAACTTCTCGAGCGGCGTCAGGCCGGGCTCGGTGACGATGTAGCTTTCAAAGTACAGCACGCGCTCGAGCTGCTTGAGCTGCATGTCGAGCAGCAGGCCGATGCGCGACGGCAGCGACTTGAGGAACCAGATGTGGGCGACCGGTGCAGCCAGTTCGATGTGGCCCATGCGCTCGCGGCGGACCTTGGTGACGGTCACTTCGACGCCGCACTTCTCGCAGACGACGCCCTTGTACTTCATGCGCTTGTACTTGCCGCACAGGCATTCGTAGTCCTTCACCGGACCGAAGATGCGCGCGCAGAACAGGCCGTCACGTTCGGGCTTGAACGTACGGTAGTTGATCGTTTCCGGCTTCTTGATTTCGCCGAAGGACCACGAGCGGATGCGCTCGGGGCTGGCGATACCGATCTGGATCTCGTCGAAAGTCTCGGGCTTCGCGAGCTGGTTGGTGAATTTGGTCAGTTCGTTCATGACTTATTCCCTTAGCGGGTGAATTCCTTGTGGGCGGTGGTGGGGGCCGAAGCCCCCTTATTCCGCCGCGATCGCGAAGCCGTCGTCGTCTTCGTCTTCGTCGCTGAGCGACTTCAACTCGACGTTCAGGCCCAGGCTGCGCATTTCCTTGACGAGCACGTTGAAGCTCTCGGGAATGCCCGCCTCGAAGGTGTCGTCGCCCTTGACGATCGCTTCGTAGACCTTGGTACGACCGATCACGTCGTCCGACTTCACGGTGAGGATTTCCTGCAGCGTGTAGGCGGCGCCGTAGGCCTGGAGCGCCCAGACCTCCATTTCCCCGAAGCGCTGGCCGCCGAACTGCGCCTTACCGCCCAGCGGCTGCTGGGTGACGAGGCTGTAGGGGCCGATCGAACGGGCGTGGATCTTGTCGTCGACGAGGTGGTGCAGCTTGAGCATGTAGATGATTCCCACGGTGACCTTGCGGTCGAAGGCTTCACCCGTGCGTCCGTCGAACAGCACCGACTGGCCGGAGCTGTGGAGCCCCGCCTTTTCGAGCTCGACCGTGACATCGCCTTCGCGCGCACCGTCGAACACCGGCGTACCCATCGGGACACCCGCAGTGAGGTTGCCCGCCAGTTCGACCACTTCGGCGGTCGAACGGCTGTCGATCGCGTCGTGATACTCCTCGCCGTAAACCGTCTTCAGGCGTTCGATGACCGCTTCGGGCGGCTTGGCCTTGGCAAAGTCTTCGGCTGCGTTCGGGTTCGCCCGCTTCCACTCTTCGAGCTGCTCGCCGATCTGGTGGCCGAGGTTGCGGGCCGCCATGCCGAGGTGCGTTTCGAAGATCTGCCCGACGTTCATGCGGCTCGGCACGCCCAGCGGGTTGAGCACGATGTCGACCGGGGTCCCGTCTTCGAGGAACGGCATGTCCTCGACCGGGAGGATGCGCGAAATGACACCCTTGTTCCCGTGACGGCCGGCCATCTTGTCGCCCGGCTGCAGCTTGCGCTTCACCGCGACGAAGACCTTGACCATCTTGAGCACGCCCGGGGCGAGTTCGTCGCCGCGTTCGAGCTTTTCCTTACGGTCTTCGAACTTCTCTTCGATGAACTTGACGGCCTCGTCGTACTGCGACTTGACCGCTTCGAGCTGCGCCTGGCGACCATCGTCGGCCACGGCGAACTTGAACCACTCGTGCCGGTCGACGCCCTCGAGCACCTCTTCGGTGATCTCGCTGCCCTTCTTGACGCCCTTGGGCGCTGCCGAAGCGGTCTGGCCGATCAGCATGTCGCGCAGGCGGTTGTAGGTCGCGCGGTTGAGGATGGCGCGTTCGTCGTTCGAGTCCTTGCGAAGGCGTTCGATTTCCTCGTTCTGGATCGCACGCGTACGGTCGTCGATCTCGATACCGTGACGGTTGAACACGCGCACCTCGACGACCGTCCCGGCCACGCCCGGCGGCAGGCGGAGCGAAGTGTCACGCACGTCGCTGGCCTTTTCGCCGAAGATGGCGCGGAGGAGCTTTTCTTCCGGCGTCATCGGGCTTTCGCCCTTGGGCGTGATCTTGCCGCAGAGGATATCGCCCGGGTGCACTTCGGCGCCGATGTAGACGATGCCCGCTTCGTCGAGGTTGCGCAGCGCTTCCTCGCCGACATTGGGGATGTCGCGGGTGATGTCTTCGGGCCCGAGCTTGGTGTCGCGGGCCATGACTTCGAATTCCTCGATGTGGATCGAGGTGAAGACGTCGTCCTTCACGATACGCTCGGAGATGAGGATCGAGTCCTCGTAGTTGTAGCCGTTCCAGGGCATGAAGGCGACGAGACTGTTGCGGCCCAGTGCCAGTTCGCCGAGGTCGGTCGAAGGACCGTCGGCGATGATGTCGCCCGGCTCGACCGTTTCGCCCACCTTCACCAGCGGACGCTGGTTGATGCAGGTGTTCTGGTTCGAACGCTGGAACTTCTGCAGCGTGTAGATGTCGACGCCCGACTGGCCGGGTTCGACATCGCCGATCGCACGGATGACGATACGCGTCGCGTCGACCTGGTCGACGATGCCGCCGCGGGTGGCCGCAATGGCCGCGCCGCTGTCGCGGGCAACGGTTTCTTCCATGCCGGTGCCGACCCAGGGCGCTTCCGCCTTGACCAGCGGCACCGCCTGGCGCTGCATGTTCGAGCCCATCAGCGCGCGGTTGGCGTCATCGTTTTCCAGGAATGGAATGAGCGATGCCGCGACCGAGACGAGCTGCTTGGGGCTGACGTCCATCAGCGTGATCGTGTCGCGCGGCGCCATGAGGTTGTCGCCGTCGTGGCGGGCCGAAACCAGTTCTTCGACGAACGAGCCGTCTTCGGTGAGGTCGGCCGAGGCCTGCGCCACCGTGTGCTTCTGCTCTTCCATCGCCGACAGGTAGACGACTTCGCTGGTCACCTTGTTGTCGACGACCTTGCGATACGGCGTCTCGATGAAGCCGTATTTGTTGACGCGCGCGAAGGTCGAGAGCGAGTTGATCAGGCCGATGTTCGGGCCTTCGGGCGTTTCAATCGGGCAGATACGACCGTAGTGCGTCGGGTGAACGTCGCGGACTTCAAAGCCTGCGCGTTCACGGGTGAGGCCGCCCGGGCCAAGCGCCGAGACGCGGCGCTTGTGGGTGACTTCCGACAGCGGGTTGGTCTGGTCCATGAACTGCGACAGCTGCGAGGAGCCGAAGAATTCGCGCACCGCGGCCACTGCGGGCTTCGCATTGATCAGGTCGTTGGGCATGACGGTCGAGACGTCGACCGAGCTCATGCGTTCCTTGACCGCGCGCTCCATGCGCAGCAGGCCGACGCGATACTGGTTTTCCAGCAGTTCGCCGACCGAACGCACGCGGCGGTTGCCGAGGTTGTCGATATCGTCGACTTCGCCCTTGCCGTCCTTGAGGTCGACCAGTTCCTTGACCACCGCGAGGATGTCTTCCTTGCGCAGCGTGGTAACGGTGTCTTCGGCATCGAGCTCGAGGCGCATGTTGAGCTTGACGCGACCGACGGCGGAGAGGTCGTAGCGTTCGCCATCGAAGAACAGGCCTTCGAACAGCGCTTCGGCGGTTTCCTTGGTCGGCGGTTCGCCCGGGCGCATGACCTTGTAGATCGCCTCGAGACCTTCGTCGCGGTTCTCGGCCTTGTCGACCTTGAGCGTGTTGCGGATCCAGGGGCCGGTGGTGACGTGGTCGATGTCGAGCAGGACCATTTCATCGATGCCGGCGGCATCGAGAACTTCGAGGTTCTCGGCCGAGACTTCGTCGCCCGCCTCGATGTAGATGCGGCCGGTCTTCTCGTCGATCATATCACGCGAGGCATAGCGGCCGAAGATTTCCTCGGTCGGCAGCAATAGCGTCTCGAGGCCGTCCTTGGCCGCCTTGTTGGCGGCGCGCGGGCTGATCTTCTGGCCGGCGGGGAAGACCTCCTCGCCGGTCTTGGCATCGATCAGCGGGAAGGCCGGCTTCTGGCCGCGCCAGTTCTCGGCGACGAAGGGAATGGTCCAGCCTTCACCCTTCTTGCCGGTCGAACGCTTCCAGGTGACGGTCTTGTAGAAGTGGTTGAGGATGTCCTCGCTGTCGAGGCCGAGCGCGAACAGCAGCGCGGTAACCGGGAGCTTGCGCTTGCGGTCGATACGCACGTTGACGATGTCCTTGGCGTCGAATTCGAAGTCGAGCCAGCTACCGCGATAGGGGATGATCCGGGCAGCGAAGAGGAGCTTGCCCGAGGAGTGCGTCTTGCCGCGATCGTGGTCGAACAGCACACCCGGCGAACGGTGCATCTGCGAAACGATCACGCGCTCGGTGCCGTTGATCACGAAGGTGCCATTGCCCGTCATCAGAGGCATGTCGCCCATGTAGACGTCCTGCTCCTTGATATCGAGGACCGAGCGGGTCTCGGTTTCCTGGTCGACCTCGAACACGATCAGGCGCAGCGTCACCTTCATCGGCGCGGCATAGGTGATGCCGCGCTGGCGGCATTCGACGATGTCGTATTTCGGCGCTTCGAGTTCGTAATGGACGAAGTCGAGTTCGGCAGTGCCGGCGAAGTCGCGGATCGGGAACACCGAACGCAGCGTCTTTTCGAGGCCGGAGACGTAGTCGATCTCCTTGTTCGAGCGCAGGAACTGCTCGTAGCTCTCGCGCTGAACCTCGATCAGGTTCGGCATGTCGACGACTTCGTGGATGTCGCCGAAGATCTTGCGGATACGACGCTTTGCCGTGCCCTGCGCGTTCGCGCCCCGGGTCTTCTTCGGAGCCTTCGCCTTGGTAGCCATAAGGGGTAGTTACCTCTTCTCGTGTGCGCCGGAGATCGTCCACGTGTTCGGGCGGACAACCCCTCGGAATTCGTGCCTCATGCGCGTGAGATCATAGCCGGGACGCGAAAAGGCCGCAGCGTGGCACACACCGGTCCCGGCATGCCTGCTGCAGCTTCTCAAGCGTCGCGAATATGGAAACGCCGCTTCCATCCTGTGCCCGATCCCCGCGCATGAATCGGACTCGCTCGAAGCGTGCGGTTGCGGGCCATGTAGGAATTGCGGCGCCGCGAGTCAAACGCCGAAGCGCACCGCGCCGATCGGTGAGCGATCGAGGAACCGCGCCAAGGCCGCTGAACGGCGCAGCCGAAAGCAAATTTGTTGTTTTTCGATATTATCGATTGACGATAAGCAACTCTGCCCTTATTGAATATCGATATCGCTTACCAAGGAGAGCAATTCCGTGAAACCGCACACCCACCCGAAATCGCGGCAAGAGCGCATTCCCGCGCAGACGCTGCAGACCAAGGAGGCCCCATGTCCGAACTGACACGCCGTAACGACCTGCTGCTGGTGGCAGGCAAGGCCCTTGCCCTGCTCGCCCAGGCGGGCATGGCGATTGCCGCCCTCGCGCTTACGCTTGCAGGCGGAACCGCCATCGCGAAGCAGGAGCAGATTGCGATCAAATATGCCGAGGGGCTGGGCGACCCGGCAGCCGTGTTCCCGCTGGCTACCCTGCTGGGCGCGATCGCTCTCGCCCTCGTCGTCGTTGCCGCGCTGTTCGCCTTCTTCGACCAGCTCCGCCGCATCATTGCGACCTCCGGTCGGGGCGATCCCTTTGCCCCGGTCAATGCCGTCCGCCTGAACCGGATGGCGTGGCTGATGCTGGCTGTGCAGGTCCTGCTGCCCCCGACCTGGGCCATGGCAGAGCGCTTCACCCGGATCGCCGAGGGCCTCGACTCGCTGCGGGTCGGCATCGGCAGCGGGATCGACCTCGGCGGCATCCTTCTGGTGGTCATCCTGTTCCTGCTCGCCCGCATATTCCGCCACGGCTCATCGATGAGAGAAGATCTGGAGGGGACCGTCTGATGCCTGTTACCGTCAAACTAGATGAACTGCTCCAGCGGCGCGGCATGACGCTGACCGAGCTGGCCGACCGGGTCGGCCTTACCCTCGCCAACCTCTCGATCCTCAAGACCGGCAAAGCGAAGGCGATCCGGTTCTCGACGCTCGACGCGATCTGCCGTGAGCTCGACTGCCAGCCGGGCGATTTGCTCGGCTATTCCGCAAAGCTTGGCAATTGACCGGGCGAACCGACGTCCCGCAGCTGGCCGGCTGGAGGAGGAACCTTCTACGCCTGGCCTATGCCCCACTCGCGTTCGGCCTGGCGCTGGTCCAGCTGCCCATGCTTGCGGGGCTCGGGCCGGACCGGGATCTCATGGATGGCGTGGTCACTGCAATGCTGAGCGCGCTCTGCCTGCTGAGTTTCATCGGCCTCGTACGCCCGGTTCGCGTGCTGCCGGTCCTGCTGTTCGAAGTGGTCTGGAAGCTGCTCTGGCTTGCCCTGGTCGGCATCCCGGCCTGGCTGGGCGGTCCGATGGATGCCGAGCTGTCGGAGACGTTCTTCGCCTGCGCGCTTGTGCTCCCGCTAATGCTGCTGATTCCGTGGGATCACGTCTGGCGCGTCATCTCTATCAGAACCGCCGCGTAGCTACCTTTGGGTTCGCCGTGAGCGCCGGCCGGACCCGCCGCCCGCCAGGTGCCGTTTTCGTCGGCAATGCCGGGTGTCCCATTCAATCCCATATCCAAAGGAGTGTGCAAATGTTGCGCATGATACTGCTTGCCCTGACCCTATTGTTGGTAAGTCCCCACGCGTTCGCTGCGGAGACGGGCCCTTCCGACCGCATCCTGCTGGTCGTCAGCAGCCACGGACGCGACGGCGGCGAAAGCCAGCCCGGTTTCGAAATGGACGAATTGTCGCAGGCCTGGCTGGTGCTGCGGGACAATGGCTTCGAATTGGACATCGCCAGCCCCACAGGTGGTGCGGTCGTCGCCGACAAGTTCGATGCCGAAAAGGCCTATAACGCCGCATTCCTCGCCGACCCGACTGCACAGGCCAAGCTTGCCTCGACCCTGATGCTCGAGGCCGGGATGGGCGTTGATTACGCCGGCGTGCTCGTGATCGGCGGCAAGGGCGCGATGATGGACCTCCCGTTCAGCCAGGTGCTCCAGCAGGTACTGGCATATACCCACGAACGGGGCGGCGTGATCGCGGCAGTCTGCCACGGCCCGGCGGTGTTCGCTCGGATGCGGACCGAAGACGGATCGCACTTCGTCGCCGGCCGGATTCTGGCCGGGTTTACCGACGAGGAGGAGGCCAGCTTCGGCAAGAAATGGGTGCCGCATTTCCCCTTCCTGCTCGAAAGCGAGCTGCGCCGGATCGGCGCGACATTCACCGAAGGGCCGATCATGACCCCGCATGTCGTCACCGACGGGCGGATCGTGACCGGACAAAACCCGTTCTCGGTCGCTCGCACTGCCGATGCCATGATCCGCGCGCTCGGGCGGAACCCCGAGGCGCGCGAGCCGTGGGCCGACGAGCACAGCATGATGCTGGTGCGTCGGTTTGCCGAGGGCAACCGCGCTCCGCTCGCCCGGGCGCTGGCCGAGGACGCGGGGGCACTCGACCCGATGCTGATTGCCGCATGGGGGTACTATCGCTCGCTGGAGGAGACCATCGACAGCGCGGCGCTCGCCGAGGCGATAGCGGTGATGGAGCTTGCCTTCCCTTATCTGCAAATGCCCGAATTCGAAGGCGTGATCACCGACGCGCGACGCCGGCTGGAAGGTCTGATGTGATCGCCTCCCCATCGCCGGTTCCGTCGCCGCGTGGACGCGGGGCGGAACCGGCGAGCGGGCTGCGACGTTGTTTACCGACACCGGCGAGACTGATGCCGGTACCAACAGGGGAGATTCCATGAAGAAGATCATGCTTGTCGCCGTGCCCGCACTGTTCGCGCTTTCGGCCTGCGACGGTCCTGCCGAAGAGGCGGGCGAAGAAATCGACGATATCGCCGAGGCCGAGGCCGAGGTGATGGACGAACGCGCAGAAGCGCTCGACGCGATGGCCGAAGCGACCGAAGACACCGGCGAAACCGCCGAACTCGAGCAGCAGGCCGAAACGCTCGAAGAAGAGGCCGACGGCATCTGATCGACGGCCACAATCGTCGGAACGCTTGACTCCGACGCCGAAATCCTTAGAGGCCCGCCACCGAACGGCGGGTCTCTTTGATTCTGCCCGTTCATCCGTCCGAGACAGTTGGTGACTGGAATATGCCGGTCTTAATTTCCAGCCTAGACGGGGAACAGAGATTTTCCGGCGGTGCACCTGCAACGCCGTTTCGCGCCAGCTGGCGCACTCCTTCCCCATCAACGGACTCGCCCGTGTCGATTGCTCGGCATGGACAAACGTAGCCGGTCGTCTGCCTCCAAGCGGACGGCCATAGTGAAGGAGTATGGCATGGATCGTTCGCAAAAAGCCGATGCGGTCGCCCAGCTCAGCGATGTCTTCAGCCAGGCTGGCGTGGTGGTCGTCACCCGCAATCTGGGCCTGTCGGTCGAACAGTCGACCGAACTGCGCACGAAGATGCGTGAAGCAGGGGCAACCTACAAGGTTGCGAAGAACCGTCTTGCCAAGCTCGCCCTGAAGGACACCGACTACGCAGGTATCGATGAATACCTGACCGGTCCGACCGCCCTTGGTTATTCCGAGGATCCGGTTGCTGCGGCCAAGGCCGTGGTGGAGTTCGCCAAGACCACCGACAAGATCGAAATCGTCGGTGGTTCGATGGGCGCGCAGAAGCTCGACGAAGCAGGGGTCAAGGCACTCGCCTCGATGCCGAGCCTCGACGAACTTCGTGGCACGATCGTGGGCCTCGTCAACGCGCCGGCAACCAAGGTTGTCCGCACGATCAAGGAACCCACCTCGATGCTCGCACGCGTCTTCGGTGCCTATGGCGCCAAGGAAGCCGCGTAAGAGCAGGTTCTCGCGCAGAACACATATTCATCGGGGCAACAGTCCACCCGGACACCCCGGCCTTATATTTGGAGTGAAACATCATGGCCGATATCGCCAAGCTTGTTGAAGAACTGTCGAAGCTGACCGTCATGGAAGCCGCTGAGCTTGCCAAGGCGCTCGAAGAAGAGTGGGGCGTTAGCGCCGCCGCTGCCGTTGCCGTTGCCGGTCCCGCCGGTGGTGGCGATGCCCCCGCAGCCGAAGAAAAGGACGAATTCGACGTCGTCCTGACCGGCGACGGTGGCAAGAAGATCCAGGTCATCAAGGAAGTCCGCGCCATCACCGGCCTGGGCCTCTCGGAAGCCAAGGCTCTCGTCGAAGGCGCGCCCAAGCCGCTCAAGGAAGGCGTCAACAAGGCGGAAGCCGAAGAAATCAAGGGCAAGATCGAAGCAGCCGGCGGCACCGTCGAGCTCAAGTAAGCTTCTTTCAGCTCTCACTGATTTTCGAGAAGGGCGGCGCCGCAAGGCGCCGCCCTTTTTCGTGTGCCGCCAATGATGTGTGGCGCAAGGGCACCATGCGGCGCGCGAAATCCGCGCAAGGCACCACCCGCGTTTGAGCAGCGCCTGCCCTTCCCCTATCCGGTCCGGCTGCATGACGCACGAGACCGCCATGGAGCCCACGCCCCCCATTGCGGAACCGGGCGGTGACGGCTGGCGCGCTGAACTTCGCGCGACGCTGCGGCTGAGCTGGCCGCTGGCGGCGGCGAATCTGTTGCAGATGCTGACCTATGCCATCGACGTGATCTTCATCGCCCGGCTGGGCGAGGACCAGCTGGCCGCCTCGGCACTGGCGGTGGCCCTGTTCGGCCTCGTCCTGTGGGCGCTTTCAGGCCTGACCGGTGCGGTCGCCCCCGTCGCCGCCGCCGAGCTCGGCGAACGCGCGCCCGCGCTGCGCCCCGTGCGCCGCTCGGTGCGCATGGCGCTGTGGCTGGCGCTGTTTTCGGGAACGGGCGGGATCGGCCTGTGCCTGCTGCTCGGCCCGCTCATGCGCGTGACCGGGCAGGAACCGCAGATCATTGCCATGGCGATCGAGTACAACACGCTGCTGGTCCTCAGCCTGGTGCCGATGCTGTTCAACAACGTCTTGCGCAGCTTCGTCTCGACGCTCGACCGGCCGGTCTTCGCAACCGCGATCACCGGCGCGGGGATCTTCGTCAACGCGCTCGCCAATTACGCCTTCATCTTCGGCAATCTCGGCGCACCCGAGCTAGGGTTGAAGGGCGCGGCGGTGGCGACGATCATCACCACGCTGACCACGCTGGCGGCCTATGTCGTCGCGATCCGGCTCGACCCGAGGCTGCACCGCTATCGCATCCTCGGTCGCTGGTGGTCGCCCGACTGGCAACGCTTCTGGCACATTGCGCGCGTCGGAACGCCGATCGCGCTGACGATCACCGCCGAAGCGGGAATTTTCGGTGCGGCAGCCTTCCTGGTGGGCAATATCGGCGCGAGCCAGCTGGCCGCACATACGGTCGCGCTGCAGATCGCCGCGCTCGCATTCCAGGTACCCTTCGGCGTCGGCCAGGCGGCGACAATCCGGGTGGGCTATTTCTACGGCGCGCGCGATCCCGAAGGAATGAAGCGCGCGGGCTGGACCGCGATTGTGGTCGGTACCGGCTTCATGGCATTGACCGCGCTGGCGATGGTGGCGATCCCCAAGCCGCTGATCGCGATCTATGTCGATCCGTGGGACCCGAAAAACGCGGTGCTGGTCGGTTTCGCGCTGCAATACATCGTCATCGCCGCCGCTTTCCAGCTGTTCGACGGGATGCAGGCGGTGGCAGCAGGCGCCTTGCGCGGCCTACAGGACACGCGCGTGCCGATGTGGATCGCTGCCTTCGCCTATTGGGTGCCGGGGATCGGCCTGTCGGTCTACCTCGGGTTCTACACCCAGCTCGAGGGCGTGGGCGTGTGGATCGGGCTGGCGACCGGTCTGACCGTGGCAGCCGCGCTGCTCGGCTGGCGCTGGCACCGGCGCGAGGCGCTGGGCCTGACCCTGCGCCCCGCCGCAATCAGGTAGCTCAGGCCGCCCGCTGCGTGACTTCGCGCTGCGGGAAGGGAATCGAGATACCGACATCGTCGAAGCGTGCCTTGGCCGCTTCGGTCAGGTCCCACGACAGGCCGACGTAATCCGCCGTTTCGCACCAGACGCGCAGGCCGATCCCGACCGAACTGTCGTCGAGCGAACTGACGAAGGCGACCGGCTCGGGATCCGCGAGCACGCGCTCGTCCGCCGCGGCCAGCGCGAGCAGTTCGGTGCGCGCCTGCTCCATGCTGTC
>JBFOLW010000337.1:0-4160 GCA_040830305.1 Erythrobacter sp. | reverse complement strand
GCCTGCCTTACTGAGACAGGATTTCCTTTTCCTTCTGCGCAGCGGCAGCGTCGGCATCGGCGACATATTTGTCGGTCAGCTTCTGCACCTCGTCTTCGCCGCGCTTCTGCTCGTCCTCCGAGATTTCCTTCTTCTTCTCGTCGTCCTTGAGTGCTTCCATGCCGTCGCGGCGCACATTGCGGATCGCGATCTTGGCCTGTTCGGCGTACTGACCGGCGAGCTTGGCGAGTTCCTTGCGACGTTCCTCGGTAAGATCCGGCATGGGCAAACGGACATTCTGTCCATCGACCATCGGGTTCAGGCCCAGGTTGGCCTTCGCGATGCCTTTTTCGACCGCCGTGACGTTGGCCTTGTCCCACACCTGCACGCTCAGCATGCGCGGCTCGGGTGCGCTGACGGTCGCGACCTGGTTGAGCGGCATCATTGCGCCATAGACCTCGACCACCACCGGATCGAGCAGGCTGGTGTTGGCGCGGCCCGTGCGCAGACCCCCAAGATCGCCCTTGAGGCTTTCTACTGCGCCCTTCATGCGGCGCTCGATATCGGCTTTGTCATACTTGGCCATGGCGGCTTCCTCTTACTTCTTTTCGTTCGTGACGACCGTCTGCGTGCCCTCACCGCTCAACACGCGAGCGAGATTGCCCTTCTCGCGGATCGAGAAGACGACGATCGGAATATTGTTATCGCGGCACAGCGCAACGGCGCTGGCATCCATGACCTTGAGGTCGTCGGCCAGAACCCTGCCATAACTCACTGTCTCGAAACGCTTGGCGTCGGCATTCTTCTTGGGATCGCTGTCATAGACGCCGTCGACACTGGTGCCCTTCAGGAGCGCGTCGCAATTCATTTCGGCAGCACGCAGTGCGGCACCGCTGTCGGTCGTGAAATACGGCGCCCCCACGCCGGCGGCGAAGATGACCACGCGTCCCTTCTCGAGGTGCCGTTCGGCGCGACGGCGGATTACCGGCTCGCATACCTGGTCCATCTGCACCGCGCTCTGCACGCGCGTCTGCACGCCGAGCTGTTCGAGTGCGTTCTGCATCGCCAATGCGTTCATGACGGTCGCGAGCATGCCCATGTAATCGGCCTGCGCGCGGTCCATCCCCTGGGCCGCCCCCGCCATCCCGCGGAAGATGTTGCCGCCGCCGATGACGAGACAGATTTCGAGCCCGGTTTCCTTGGCCGCCTTCACTTCCTTGGCCAGTTCCATGACAAACGCCGGATCGATCCCGAACTGCTGGTCTCCCATCAGGACTTCGCCCGAAAGCTTCAGGAGGACACGTTTCATCGTCGATAGGGGCATGGAAGCGGAGAATCCGTGTTGCGTCGGGAGTTGCGGCTCCTTAGCCATGAAGCGTGAAACGCGCAAAGGGAAAGCCGAAGGTCCGCGCCCGCTGGATCCTCGCCGTACTGGGCATGGCCGCGCTCGTGACCGGGGCAAGAGCCTGGAGCGATACGCTTGCCGAACCAACGGTTCACCGGACGACGGTGGCAATACCAGACCTCCCGCGGGGCACCTCGGTATCGGTCGCGCTAATCAGCGACATCCATGTGGCGGGCCCCGATATGCCTCCAGCGCGGCTCGAGGCCATCGTCACACAGATCAATGGCCTCAAACCCGACATAGTCGCGATTGCCGGCGACCTCGTGAGCGACAAACGGACCGCGACGCACATTTACTCGCCGCCCGAGATCGTCGCGCCCCTCGGTAGGCTCGATGCACCACTGGGGGTCATCGTCGTGCCGGGCAATCACGACCATTGGTTCGATCTTCCCGCCCTGACCGCCGAGCTCGACAAATACGGCATCCGGCACGCGGCGAACGATGCAATAGCGGTCGGGCCGCTGATAATAGGTGCGCTCGACGATGCCTACACGGGTCGTGACGATATTCCCGCAACGCTCGCAGCCATGGGTGCCCAAGGGGGCGGATCGATTCTGCTCAGCCATAGCCCCGATCCCGCTGCCGAGGTGCCTGCCGATATCCGGCTGGTCTTGGCTGGCCATACCCATTGTGGACAGATCGCCTACCCCTGGGGCGGAGCGCCTGCCCATCTCTCGGAATATGGCGACCGCTTTGCCTGCGGCAAAATCGTGGAAGGAAACCGTTCTATTATCGTCGGTGCCGGCCTTGGCACCAGCCTGTTGCCTATTCGGCTTTTCACCCGGCCCGAAATATGGCTGGTTACGCTCGTGGGCGAGTAAATCACCGCACCAACGAAAACGGCCGCCGGACCAAAGTCCGACGGCCGTTCCCGAATACGGGCGACCCGAAAATTACGGGCCGGGTCAACTGCTCACATCATGGGCCTTATTACCAGCCCATATTGCAAACAGTGCCCGGTATTAACCAGCGACTGCTGCGGCGACTTCGGCAGCGAAGTCGCTCTCTTCCTTCTCGATGCCTTCGCCGAGCTGGAAACGGACATAGTCCACCAGTTCGACCTTGGCGCCGATGTCCTTGCCAGCCGCTTCCACGACCTGCGCGATGGGGGTCTTGTTGTCCATCACGAAGACCTGGCTGAGCAGCGCGTTTTCCTTGGCGTATTTGGCGATCGCGCCTTCGACCATCTTCTCCTGGACGTTCTCGGGCTTGCCGCTTTCGGCGGCCTTTTCCTGGGCGATCTTGCGCTCACGCTCGATCACTTCCGGGTCGAGGCCATCGGCGGTCAGCGCCTGCGGGAAGGCCGCGGCGATGTGCATGGCGAGCTTCTTGCCCAGTTCTTCCAGCTTGGCGGCATCGCCTTCGCTCTCGAGCGCAACGAGCACGCCGATCTTGCCGAGGTCGGGTGCGACCGCATTGTGCATGTAGGGCACGATCGCGCCATTGGTGACCGAGACGGTCTTCATACGGCGGACCTGCTGGTTTTCGCCGATGGTCGCGACATTGTCGGTCAGCTTGTCGGCCACAGTGCCGCCATCGGGATAGGCAGCGGCCTTGAGCGCGTCGATATCGTCACCCGAGACGGTCAGCGCGACCTGTGTGGTCTTGCGGACGAAGTCCTGGAACTTGTCGTTCTTAGCAACGAAGTCGGTTTCCGAGTTCACTTCGACGGCAACGCCCTTGGTGCCTTCGACGGCCACGCCGACGAGGCCTTCGGCGGCGGTGCGGCTCGATTTCTTCTGGGCGGTGGCAAGGCCCTTGGCGCGCAGGGCGTCGATCGCGGCTTCGATATCGCCGTTCGCGCCTTCGAGGGCCTTCTTGGCGTCCATCATGCCTGCGCCGGTCTTCTCGCGCAGGGCCTTAACGTCAGCGGCAGTGAATGCAGCCATGATAGTTTCCTTCTTGGATTGAATGTGCGGGCACCGGGCCAGCTGGGGGAAGCGGCCCGGCGTTTAACTCCGCTGTGTGACGGGTGCGTGATGGCACCCGTCCATGGAGGGCTCAGGCCGCCGCGGTTTCTTCCGGCGGGTTTTCCATCGCGCCGACATCGGCACCCGAATCCTGGATACCTTCGCCCTTGCCGCTCTTGGCAGCTTCGGCGACCGCTTCGCAGTAGAGGCGGATGGCGCGGGCAGCATCGTCGTTGCCCGGGATCGGGAAGGCAATGCCTTCGGGATCGACATTGGTGTCGAGCACGGCGACCACAGGGATGCCAAGAACGTTGGCTTCCTTGATGGCCAGGTCTTCCATGTTGGCATCGATCACGAACATCACGTCGGGAATGCCGCCCATGTTGCGGATACCGCCGAGCGAGAGCTCAAGCTTGTCCCGCTTGCGGGTCAGGTCGAGGACTTCTTTCTTGGTCAGGCCCGCCGTGTCGCCGGCAAGACGCTCGTCGAGCGACTTGAGGTACTTGATACGCTCGCTGATGGTCTTCCAGTTGGTCAGCATGCCGCCGAGCCAGCGGTGATTGACGTAATGCTGCCCCGACGCGAGCGCGGCTTCGCGGATCGCGTCCTGCGCCTGGCGCTTGGTGCCGACGAACAGCACCTTGCCGCCCGAACGTGCGGTCTGCTGGATGAAGTCGAGCGCGCGCGCGAACAGCGGCACGGTCTGCGACAGGTCGATGATGTGGATGCCGTTGCGCGCGCCGAAGATGTACGGCTTCATGCGCGGGTTCCAACGGTGGGTCTGGTGGCCGAAGTGCGAGCCGGCCTCGATCAATTGCTGCATCGTGACGGTAGGAGCCGCCATAGTCATATTCCTTTCCGGTTAT
>JBFOLW010000336.1:0-16074 GCA_040830305.1 Erythrobacter sp. | reverse complement strand
TGGTTTAGCTTCGTAAGGGCATCACTGAACTGCTGGACCACTGATATGGCGCGGTCTTGCCACTGATCCTCACGGCACGCCTGATTTTCTTCGCTCATCGAGGCAGTCTGCACCCGCAAGCCAACGTCCGCAATCGGGTCGATAGCCGAAAGTCCGTTTTCGTCCCGAAATCAGTCGTAGCTGTCGTAGACGTACTCCAGCGAGCGCACGGTGCGGACCCGCGCTCCTCCACCCAGCGCGCGCAGCGCGCGGCGCAGGCGGCCGATCCAGACGTCCACCGTGCGCTCGTCGACCGGCGGTTCCTGCTTGCCGAGCGCTTCGATCAGTTCGGCACGCGACAGCACCCGGTCGGGGTTTTGCGCGAAGAAGTGGAGCAGGCGGAATTCATTGGGTCGCAGATCGAGCGCGTGCCCGTCCCAGCGGGCCTGAAGCGCGGCAAGATCGACCGTCAGCGGGCCGAGGTCGAGCCGTTCGGCGGCGCCCGGTTGCGCGCCGCCATCCTGCAACGCCATGACCCGGTCGAGCACCATGGTACGGTCGTACGGACCGACAATATAGTCATCGGCCCCCGCCCGTAGCGCGCGTCGCTTGTCCTCGGCGTGGTCCTCTTCCAGCACGATGGTGACATGCGCATCCGCCATGCGCGGGTCCGAGCGTAGCCGGCGGCACATCTCCAGCCCCGCCAGATCGTCCATAACCCAGTCGACGAACACGAATGCCGGACCTTCGACCAGCCGCCGCGGCCCATCCGTATGGAGGCGCGCGAAAGCATAGAGGATGTCACCGTTCTCGAAGTCGGGAAACTCGCCGACGATTGGATCGGTCAGAAAAATATTGATCGTGCGCACGGCTATCGTCCCACCCTGTCGGATGGAGCGATGCCGCAGCCATGTGACTGCTATGTGACCCCTTTGCCGGGATTGTAACACTTCGCGCCAAAGGGCGATTTACCGTCTCTTTTCCTACGCCTCGCCGACCGAAAGCGACCAGTTCCGCGGCGCGGTGGTTTCCACCCCGACCGGCTGCTTGGGCACATAGGGTTCTTCGAGCCGCGCGACTTCCGCTTGCGTCAGATCGAGGTCCATAGCGGCGACGGCGGCGGCGATATGCCCGTCCTTGGTCGCGCCGATGATCGGTGCGGTGACACCCTTGGCGAAGTGCCAGCCGAGCGCCACCGTCGCGCGCGATACGCCGCGCTCTTCGGCAATCGCTCCCACCGCCTCGACGATCGCGCGATCGGCCTCTTCCTGCTGGCGGTAGAGCAGCTTGCCGAAGCCGTCGGTCTCGCTGCGTACGGTGGTTTCGTCCCAGCCCCGCGCAAGCTTGCCGCGCGCGAGCGGGCTCCACGGGATGACGCCGACGCCCTGGTCGGCACACAGCGGCAGCATCTCGCGCTCTTCCTCGCGGTAGAGCAGGTTCACGTGGTTCTGCATCGAGATGAACCGCGTCCAGCCCCTGGCCTTCGCCACCTCCTGCGCCTTGGCGAATTGCCACGCCCACATGCTGGAGGCGCCGATATAGCGCGCCTTGCCCGCTTTCACGATGTCGTGGAGCGCTTCCATCGTCTCCTCGATCGGGGTTTCGGTGTCCCAGCGGTGGATCTGGAACAGGTCGACATAGTCCATCTTCAGCCGCAACAGGCTGTCGTCGATCGCCTGCATCAGGCTCTTGCGCGAATTGCCGCCGGTGTTGGGCGCCTGCCGCCAGGGCAGGAAGGCCTTGGTCGCCAGCACGATCTCGTCGCGCCTGGCAAATTCGGCAAGGAGCTTGCCCATGACCTTCTCCGAGGCGCCCATCGAATACATGTTGGCGGTGTCGAAGAAATTGATCCCCGCCTCCAGCGCCTCGCGGATGAAGGGGCGGCTCTCGTCCTCGGACAGCACCCAGTCGCCATGCCAGCCCTTGCTCGTATCGCCATAGCTCATGCAGCCGAGGCACAGGCGCGACACCTTGAGACCCGAGGGGCCGAGATTGACGTATTCCATGTGTAGGTCCTCCCTAAGCGACGGCGAAGCGTTCTCCAGCCCGGGTCCGGGTAACAAAGGTGACACTGCGTCACCCTCGAAATCGCCACCAACTTGTTGTTTCACATCTCTATCTCAAAGAAGTGACACAAGGTGTGCGCGGCGAAAATGGGGTACATCCCAATTCCATGGTGCCTTCATCGCAAACGGCGGCGGAGTAGGAAAGCACCCAATCAACTCATGAGAGCGTCATGCCGCCATCGACGCGGATGGTCTGGCCGACGATGTAATCGGCCAGCGGCGAAGCGAGGAACAGCGCCGCCCCCGCCATGTCCTGCGGCGTGCCCATGCGTCCCGCCGGAATGCGCGCGACGGCACCGGCGGCGCGCTGTGCGTTGTCGGTGGTGACCTTGGTCAGCTTGGTCGGCACGAGACCGGGCGCGATGCCATTGACGCGAATGCCCTCGCCCGCCCAGGCCTGCGCGAGACTGCCGACGAGGCTGACCGCGCCCGCCTTGCTCGCGGCATAGGCCGGATTGCCGATCATCGCATGGAACGCGCCGACCGAACTGACGATGATCAGCGAACCGCCGCCCTCTTCGGCAAGCTTGGGCCGGACTACGCGCGCGCAGTCCATCAGCGACTTGAGGTTGATCTCCATCACCGCGTCCCAGCCCGCGCGCTCGAATTCCTCGCGGCGATAGCGGACGGTGCCCTGGCACAGCACCACGATGTCGAGCCGGTCGGGCAATGCGAGCGCCTCGAGTGCGCCCGGGCGCGAGACATCTACGCGATGGAAGGTGAGGTCTGTTAGATCGCTCCCCTCGTTTACGCTGTAATTGCCCGCCTTTTCGCGGGTGCCGGTCACATGCACGCTTGCGCCCCGCTCGCGGAAACCATGCGCGATACCGTTGCCGATCCCGCTCGTGCCCCCGACGACAAGGACGGTCTGGCCGGTGAAATCCAGCGGGTCGGTCATGCTGCTTGCTCCCTCAGATCGAACGCGAAATCACTTCCTTCATGATCTCGTTGGTGCCGCCAAAGATGCGGGTGACGCGCGCGTCGCGCCACAGCCGGGCGATAGTGTATTCGTTCATGTAACCCGCCCCGCCATGCAGTTGCAGCGCAGTATCGCAGGCTTCCCATTGCAGGTCTGTGTGCCACAGCTTGGCGGCGGAGGCCTCGTCGGTGGTCAGCTCGCCCGCGAGGTGTTTTGTGATCGCCCAGTCGAGATGCGCCCAGCCGACCTGCAGCTTGGCCTTGAGATCGGCGAGGACGAATTTGGTGTTCTGGAAATCGAATACGGTCTTGCCGAAAGCCTTGCGATCCTTGGTGAACTTGACCGCCTCGTCGAAAGCGCGCTGCGCCGATGCCTGCGCGCCCACGGCGATGCCGAGGCGTTCCTGCGGCAGCTCTTCCATCAGGTGGATGAAGCCGCGCCCCTCGCCGCCCAGGATATTGGTCTTGGGCACGCGGCAATCGTTGAAGAACAGCTCCGAGGTATCGGCCGAATGCTGCCCGATCTTGTCGAGATTGCGCCCGCGCTCGAAGCCCGGCGTGTCGGCATCGACCAGCACCAGGCTGGTGCCCTTGGCGCCCTGGCTCGGGTCGGTCTTGGCGACGACGATCACGCAATCGGCGTTCTGGCCGTTGGTGATGTAGGTTTTCGAGCCGTTGATTACGAGGTGGTTGCCATCCTCGATCGCGGTGGTGCGGATACCCTGCAAATCGCTCCCCGCGCCCGGTTCGGTCATGGCGATCGCGGTGATGATGTCGCCGCTCACCATGCCCGGCAGGTATTTCGCGCGCTGCTCGTCGCTGCCGAGGCGTTCGAAGTAATTGGCGGTGATGTCGTTCTGCAGTGTGAAGCCCGCCGAACTGCCGAGGTAGGACAGCTCCTCGCACAATACGCAGTTGAAACCGAAATCGAGGCCCAGGCCGCCGTTCTCTTCCTTGACCGTGGGGCACAGCATGCCCGCATCACCCAGCGCCTTCCATGCCGAACGCGGGACGATGCCCTCCTCCTCGTGCTGGTCGAGATAGGGGGTCATGTGCTCGGCAAAGACCTTGCGCACGGTGTCGCGAAAGGCCTCGTGGTCTTCGTTATAGGCGGTGCGATAGCTGGTATCGAGCATTTCGAAGCTCCTCAATCCTGGTACGAAACTTGGGCCGTGGCCGACAATGCCCCGCGGCGACGGGCCGGTAAATCATGCATTGTGCCGCGCCGCGTCGATCTGCGCCTGGCGGCGGCGAAGCATGGCGAGGCCGGGCAATGTCGCGACCACGAAGATGATCGCGATCGCGACGAGATAGCCCGAGACACTTCCCGCCTCCGCGGGTGCCTCGACGCCGAAGAATACGTCGAGATCGCCCATCGCGTTGATAAAGGCATGGATGCCGATCACCGGCCACAGGCTGCGGGTATAGGCTGCGATACCGGCAAAGCCGATCCCCAGCAGCGTGGCATAGAAGACCTGCGGGACCACGTCGCCAAGGGGTGCCTGGAAGATATTGAACACATGCGCGATGCCGAAGATCAGCGCCTGCGCGATGCCCGCCTTGACCAGCGCGTTGGGTCGGTGATGCCACGCGCGATAGAGATAATAGAAGCAGAAACCGCGTAGCAGGATTTCCTCGAACAGGCCGGTCGAAACACTGTTGTAAAGCCAGCCTGCGGCTCTCGGCAGGTCGAAGCTGAGCGATTGCAGATCGACCGACAGCAGGTTGATCAGCCCGATCATGGCCATCGGGATGACCGCAAGCGGCCACGCACGCGGCCATACGCGCATCGGCCGCGCGAGCCCCGCTTCAGCGGCCAGTCCGGTCCGGTGGAGCAGGACCACCAGCGCAGCGGCAATCGCCAGTTGTGCGGTGCTGTGCCCCATTTCCTCCGCGATCTTGCCGGGATAGTCTGCCGCACCGACGACGACGAAAAGCAACAAGCTGGCCGCCAGCAGGGCAATCGGCAGAACCAACGCCACCCATGCGGGACGGTCGGCCGGAGCGATCGGGTTCATGGGCGCTGTTTCCCTTCGCGTAAGGAAAAATTCAGCCGTCGAGGAAACCGGTCAGGCGCTGGCGGATCAGGCTTTCCGCCTCGGCCATGATGCTATCGATCAGTTCCTTGCAGGTCGGGATGTCGTTGATGAGACCCGCGACCATGCCGCACGACCACGCGCCCGCGTCCATGTCGCCTTCCATCATGATCCGCGGATAAACGCCCGCGACCTGTTCGATGATATCCTCGAACTTGAGGTCGGAGCCCTTTTCCTTCTCGATCTGCAGCAATTCCTCGACCGCGTCGTTGGTCATCACGCGTTCGGTGTTGCGCAGCGGGCGCATGACCAGCCGCGTATCGAGCTCGGATGCGGCAACGATCGCCTTCTTCACATTCTCGTGCACCGGCGCTTCCTTGGTGGCGATGAAGCGCGTGCCCATGTTCATGCCGTCGGCGCCCATCGCAAGGCTGGCAACAAGACTGCGGGCATCGGCCATGCCGCCGCTGGCGACGAAGGGAATTTCCAGCTCGTCCGCCGCGCGCGGCAGCAGGATCATGTTCGGGATATCGTCCTCGCCCGGGTGGCCGCCGCATTCGAAGCCGTCGACACTGACCGCATCGCAGCCGATCGACTGCGCCTTGAGGCTGTGGCGCACGCTGGTGCACTTGTGGATCACCTTGACCCCGGCATCCTTGAAATAGGGCAGGACCTGCTGCGGGTTGTTGCCCGCGGTCTCGACCACCTTGACCCCGCCCTCGATGATGACGCGGACCAGCCCCGGATAGTCGGGCGCGTTGACCGTGGGCAGGAAGGTCAGGTTCACGCCGAAGGGCTTGTCGGTCATGTCGCGGCACTTGGCGATCTCGTCGGCAAGCTTTTCGGGTGTGCCCTGGGTCAGGCCGGTAATGATGCCGAGACCGCCCGCATTAGACACCGCCGCCGCCATTTCGGCGAACCCGACATAATGCATGCCGCCCTGAATGATCGGATGCTCGATGCCGAACATTTCGGTGATGCGGGTCTTCATGATGCTGCCTCTTCCCTTGGTTGCTTTTCGCAACGGGTATCGGGACCAAGGCGCCGAGTCTAGCGCTTCGCCACCGCGTCGAGCGCGGCGAGCAGCTCGGCCCCGCTCGCCGTAAGGGAAAGGTCGTCGCCCACGCGTTCGGCGAGGCCCTCGCGCTCGAGGTCCTGCCCCGTAGGCGCGCGCATCACGCGGCCATAGCGCCCGCCGTGATAGATCAGCGGCGCGGCTTCTCGGCGGTCGAAATCGACCACTTCGCCAAGGAAGATCGCATGGTCTCCGCCCTCGTATTCGAACCGCGCGCGGCACCCGAAGCGCGCCGCGCAGCCTTCGAGCAGCGGCGCGCCTTCCGGTCCGTCGGCCACGTCCAGACCGGCGAACTTGTCCTCGCCCGGACGGGCGAACCGATCCGACATGGGCTGCTGGTCGGCCGCCAGGACATGCACGGCCCAGCTGGTGGCATCGCGGAACACGGGCAGCGTGCGCGAGCGCAGCGACAGGCTCCACAGAACCATCGGCGGATCGAGGCTGACCGAATTGAAGCTGTTCGCGGTGAGGCCGAACGGGCGCCCGCGATCATCGCGCGCGGTCACGATTGTGACCCCGGTGACGAAACTGCCGAGCGCGTCGCGAAATGCCTGGGGATCGAACATGTGCAGCGACCGCTATAGCGGCCCATGCGTAAGGGCAAGCCTCAGACTGGTGCTGGTTCGCGGGCCGGACAATATCGCTCGAGATACTGGTGGTGGCCGGGCATGTGCTGGACCAGCCACTGGATCGATTTCGCCATTTCGTCGATCTCGGCACCTGACCCGTCGGCGATGCCCGCAGCCATCGGGCTCGTGCCCTCCATCGCTATGCCCTGCCCCAGCATCACCGCGGCCCAGCTCGTGGTGGTGAACAGCTCGTCCTCTTCCCGGAACACCTGCCCGTTCGCCTTGAACAACTCGATCTTCTCGGAAAGCGAATCGGGAACGGCCATCGTCCGGCAATGATTCCAGAACGGGGAATCGTCGCGCCGGGTCGCCTTGTAATGCAAGACCAAAAAATCGCGGATGCGCTCGTATTCGCGCACCGTGAGCCGGTTGAACGTATTGGCCTGCGCTTCGGTTATGCCGTCGAGCGACATGGTCGCGATAAGCTTGTTCACGCCGGTATTGATGAGATGGATCGAGGTGCTTTCGAGCGGTTCCATGAAACCCGACGCCAGCCCGAGCGCGACGACGTTCTTGTTCCAGAACTTCTTGCGCCGCCCGGTCACGAACCGCAGGTGGTTGGGTTCCGCGGTCGGCTTGCCCGCCATGTTCTGCACCAGGATGTCGTGCGCCTCGTCTGCTTCCATGAACTGGCTGCAATAGACATGGCCATTGCCGTTGCGGCGTTGCAGCGGGACCTGCCACTGCCAACCGGCGGCGTGCGCGGTCGCCCGGGTGAAAGGGGGCGGCGGCGAGCCGTCATCGCGGTTGCACGGCAAGGCGACCGCCCGGTCACAGGGCAGGTAGTGCGTCCAGTCCTCGTATCCGGTCTCGAGCGCCTGCTCGATCAGCAGGCCGCGAAAGCCGGTGCAGTCGACGAAGAGATCGCCCGCGATCTGCGCGTCATCGGACATCGTCAGCGCGGTCACGAACCCGCTCTCGGGGTCGAGCGCGACGTGCTTGACCAGTCCCTCGCGCCGGACAACGCCGCGCTTCTCGGCGTATTTGCGCAGGTAGCGGGCGTAGGCGGTGGCATCGATGTGGTAGGCGTAATTCATCGGCGGCAGGTCGTCGCGAGCGTAATCCTCGGTGCGCGAAAACTTGCCGTAATAGGCTGCCATGGTCTCGAGATTGAACAGCTGTAGCGGACGCTTGTCGCCTCGTTCGCGCAGCGTGTGCCAGACCTGGTGGAAATTGATCCCGCCGATATCGTAGCCATAGGCGCCGAAGGGATGGATATAGCTTTCGCCGACCTGGCCCCAGTTCACGAACTGGATGCCCAGCTTGAAGGTGCCCTGCACCTCGGCCAGGAATTCGCGTTCGTCGATTTCCAGCGCCTGGTTGAACTCGACGAAGGGCGGGATCGTGGCCTCGCCAACGCCGACCGTCCCGATCTGCTCGGATTCGACGACCGTTATCTCGACCTGGCGCCCATCGCGGATCCGCGAAAGGGCGGCTGCCGCCATCCAGCCCGCCGTGCCGCCCCCGACGATAACGATATGTTCGATTGCCATCGCTCCCCCCATGCCATTTTTCATGCCATTTTACAGCGCCTGTTGCCAGAGCGCCACGCCGCAGAACTCCGCACATATTGTATCTTGTGAACGCTCACAACCTTCTATATGTTTCAACTTGAATGCAGGGTTCAACCTGCGGGGAAGCTTGGGACAAGGGAGGAAACATGTCTCGTAGAACGACAGGCGTCGCCGCGATCTCGCGCCGGATCGCCGCGCTAACGACAGCTTCGGGCCTCGCGCTGGTAGCAGCGCAGCCGGCATGGGCGCAGGATGCGGACGACACGCTCAACGAAGAATCACCGGCGGGTACGCCCGAAGGCGTCGACGACGGCAATGTGATCGTCGTCTCCGGCTTCCGCCAGTCGCTGGCAAGCGCGCAGAACATCAAGCGCGAGGCCGACACCGTCGTCGATGTCGTGACGGCGGAAGACATCGGCGCGCTGCCCGACCGTTCGGTTGCCGAAACCCTGCAAAGGGTGCCCGGCGTCAACATCGGCCGCTTCGAGAAGACCTCCGACCCGGACCGCTTCTCGGTCGAGGGGACCGGCGTGATCATCCGCGGCCTACCCTTTGTCCGGTCCGAGCTCAACGGCCGCGAGATTTTCTCGGCCACCGGCGGTCGTTCGCTCAGCTTCGAAGACGTGTCGCCCGAGCTCGTTGGCCGGGTGGAGGTGTTCAAGAATACCACCGCGGACATGATCGAGGGGCAGATCGCGGGGCTCGTCAATCTCGTCACACGCAAGCCGCTCGACAATCCGGGCCTCAACATCGCCGGGTCGATCGAGGCCAATTACGGCGACCTGCGCGAGGAATGGTCGCCTACGGTCAACCTCCTCGTATCAGACACTTTCGATACCAATGCCGGCACCTTCGGCCTGCAGTTTTCCTATTCATGGTCCGAGCTCAAGAGCCGTACCGACGCCTCGCAGGTCGCCGATCCGTGCTATCGCAATGCCGACCTCAACGGCGGCTGCCTGCGCGTCTTCGACGTTAACTCGGGCGGCTTCGGCGATACGCCCAATTTCACCCAGGACCAGTTCCCGCCGGCCGGCGCAGTCATCGTCCCGCAATATGCGGGTGTCCGCACCACCGACCTCGATCGCGACCGCGAGGCCTTCTCGGCGGTCGGCCAGTTCGAGACGCTTGACGGCGACCTGCTGATGACCTTCGAGTTCCTGCGCTCGGAAACCAGCTTCTTCACCGAAGAGTTCGCGCTGCTCGGCCGGATCGACGACGGCGTGTCCGCTCCCGACCCGCGCCCCGGAACCTCGTTCACCTTCGACAACAACGGTATGTTCCAGAGCGGGATCCTGACCGACAATGTCGGCAATGCCTATGCCACCCCATTCGGGCTGGGCGGCATTCCGCTGGATTCTCTGCGCTTCCTGCGCGACACCAAGTCGGTCACCGAAGACTACTCCTTCGACATCGACATGACCTTCTCGGACCACTTCCGCGGCAATGTCGAAGCCCAGTATATCACCTCGGACCTCAACCGGGATTCGGTGTTTGGCGCCATGAGCACCTGGGCCGACATCGCGCTCGATCTCAGCGGCAATACGCCCAATGTCGAATTCCTGGCTCCTCCGGGAGCACCTGCCGACTACTTCTCGAGCGGCTTCTATACCTACTACTGGTTCGGTCTCGACAGCCGCGAGCGCAACGAGGGCGACCTGTTCAGCGTCAAGGCCGATCTCGAATACGACATCAGCGACGACGGCTTCTTCAGGACGGCCCGGTTCGGCGCGCGCTGGGCTGCACGCGATCGCATAACCCGCAACACGAACTTCAGCACCTGGGGCAACCTCTCGGCGCCCTGGGCAGGCCGCGGCGGCTGTGCCCCGTGGGGGGCGGGACCCGGCTGTTTCTCGGAAGGTCCGGGTCCGTTCGGCAACGGCTTCGTTCCGGGTCGTTTCTATACCGGCTTGCCCGGGCAGGAATTCGCGATCGGCGGCGGCGCCTACACCGACGATTTCCCGACCTTTTCGCAAGTCCGTTCGCCCTTCGGCGACAATTTCCAGCGCGGTCGGACGGCTACCCCGGTCCCGAACGGCGAAGCCTTCTTCTTCGGCGGCGACGATTTCCTCGGGGAGTACCTCGCGGGCACGACCGACCAGCAGTGGGAGCAAGTAGGGGAGTTCTCGCAAACCCCCGAGCGTTTCAATCTCGGCGTGAACGGTCGCACCTTCACCGATCCGGTTACCGGTACCGTGACCGCCTGCGATCCGTTCTGCCCGCCCGAAATTTCGGATGTAACGGAAATCACGAACGCCGCTTACGCGCGTCTCGATTTCGGTCACGATTTCGACAGCGGGTGGTCGATCGCCGGCAATATCGGGCTGCGCTATGTAGAAACGCGGGTGAAGTCCGGCGGGCTCATCGGGTTCCCGCTGCCCGGCCAGTTCGATGATCCGACGATCAATCCCGCGGCCAATGGCGATGGCACCGTCCAGCCTGCGGAAATCACCGCGGTATGCGCAACCCCGCTCCCTCCGGGCCAGCAGCGACTGTTCTGTAATCTGACGGGCGCCCGCCTTGCGGAGTTCGCGTCGCTGTTCACGGGCGAAGTCATCCAGGACGATCGCGAGATCACCTTCGATCACTGGCTCCCGGCCTTCAACGTGCGATTGGACAGTGGCACCGGTGTGGTCATCCGCGGTGCCGTATCGAAGGGCATATCGCGGCCGGACCTGCAATTGTTCAATGCCACCGGAGTGCTGGGGTTCAGCGGCCGGGTCGATAACGGCCCGCTGCTCTCGATCGCGACCGGCAATCGCAATATCCTGCCGATCGAGTCCTGGAACTACGACCTGTCGGCCGAATGGTATTTCGACGACGTCGGCTCGCTTACCGCCGCTGTATTCATGAAGGATATCAAGGGTATCGTGACGACCGGCACCGGCGTGGTCAATTACTCGACCGCCAGCGGGTTATCGCAAGATGTCATCATCAACGGTCCTGCCAACGATCTCAGCGGCACGCTGAAAGGCTTCGAGATCGCCTATCAACAGACCTATGATTTCCTTCCGGGACTGTTGAGCGGATTGGGCACCCAGCTGACCTATACCTACATCGACGGAGGGGATTTCCCCAATCCGGACCTGTCGGATATCGGTTCGCCTTCGGTTTCGACCGGCTTCCAGCCGCTCAACGGCGGACCCTTCGTGTCCGGACAACCGCTCGCCGGAATCTCCGAGCACACGATCAACGCGACGGTGTTCTACGAGAAGGGGCCGCTCTCGATGCGCGCCGCCTACAACTGGCGATCGGAATTCCTGATCACGCCGCGTGACGACATCTTCCCCTTCTCGCCCATCTGGCAGGAAGATACGGGCCAGCTGGATGCGTCGATCTTCTTTGATGTGAATTCGCATCTCAAGCTGGGGGTCCAGGGCGTAAACCTGCTCGACGAGGTGACCGAGACTTCTCAGGTCATCGACTTCGACGGGACCCGGGTTACCCGCTCGGCATTCCGCAACGACCGCCGGTTCACCTTCATCGCCCGCTTCAATTTCTAAGCGGATGGAAATGATGGATCTGCTGCGGGCCTCGGTTGCAAGACCGGGGCCCGTTGCTTATTGTGCAGCGCAGCGCCGCGAATTTTCCGGCCGGATAACCCCCTGACAAGCTTCGGGGAATGCGCTTCATGCCGGGCGGGTACCGGGCAATATCGGGGTAGGATACATGGGACGGCGGCGTCAGTCAGTCACCATCAAGCATGTCGCGGCCGATGCAGGCGTTTCCCTGCAAACGGTAAGCCGTGTCATCAACAACGAGCCCAACGTGCGCCCGGCGATGAAGGACAAGGTCCAGGCGAGCATCGACAAGCTCGGCTACGTCCCGTCGATCGCCGCGCAGCGGATGAGCGGATCGCGTTCCTATCTCATCCTCGCGATCAACGACCGCGACCGCACGATCGCCGACTGGCAGGCGCGCGACGGACGCGACTGGATCGACCAGATGTTGCTTGGCGGGATGCTGACTGCCGCCGAACGCGGTTACCGCATGATTTTCGAGCTGGTCGATACGCACAGCGACCATGTCGAACGCGAACTGGGCGCGGCCTTGGCGGCGCTGCAACCCGACGGGGTCATCGTCACGCCGCCGCATTCGGAGAATCCGCAGATCACCGGCCTGCTGGCCGACAAGGGCATCCCCTTTGCGCGGATCGGCTCGAAGGACGAAGGGCCCGGCCTTGCCATGACCATGGGCGACGAACTGCTCGCCGGGAAGGCGACAGATCACCTGATCGAACTCGGCCATACGCGGATCGGGTTCATTGCCGGTCCGGACGAATACAGCCTTGCGAGCTGGCGTGTCGACGGCTGGCGCAAGGCGATGGCCGATGCCGAAATCGAAAGCGACGGTTTGCTCGAGCAGGGCGATTTCGGCTTCGAAAGCGGGCTGGTGGCCGCGCGCGCACTGCTCGATCGGGATCTGCCCCCGACCGCTATCATTGCGAGCAGCGACCAGATGGCGCTGGCCGTGCTGGACGTAGCCAGGGAGCGCGGCCTCAAGGTGCCGCAGGACTTGTCGATCGTCAGCTTCGACAATACTCCGGTCGTGCGTTTCACCACCCCTGCCCTCACGGCGCTCGACCAGCCGATCGCAGCCACTGCCGCGCGCGCGGTGGAACTACTGATCGACATGCGCAAGAACGGCGCTCCCGAGCAGCCGGTGGTGGTCGAAGGCGAACTGATAGTCCGCGGGTCGACCGCCCGCGCGCCGAGCCGTGGCAACGCCTGATTCCCCTGCCCCGACAACACAGTCGCGGCGCTTCCTGTGGCTGTACGCCCTGGCGGTCGCCGGGGGCTCGGTCTCCTATGTTCCGTTCCTGACCCTGCTGCTGCCGCTCAGGGCCGGCGCTATGGCGGGGGAGCAGACGATCGACCTGCTTGCCTACGCCGCCTTCATTGGCGCGATCGCCGCCAGCGTCTCGAATATCGGCTTTGGCTGGCTGAGCGACATCACCCGGACGCGCGAGCCCTGGATCGTCGGCGGCATGATCGCCTCGGCAGCCTTGCTGCAGAGCTTTCAGCTCGCGCAGACGCCGGGGCAACTGCTGGTGGCCATCGTCGCCTGGCAGGTGTCGATCAACATGATGCTGGCCCCGCTTGCCGCCTGGGCGGGAGACGTGGTGCCCGACAACCAGAAGGGCCTGCTCGGCGGGCTGCTGGCCTTCGCTCCGGCCGTGGGCGCGCTGTCGGGGGCCCTGGTGACGTTGCCGGGACTGGCCGACGCCGACGGGCGCCTCGGCCTTGTCGCGGCCCTCGTTGCCGCGATGGTGACACCGGTGGTGGTCTTCGGACGGCCGCGTCCCATGCCGCAATTGATGGAGGAAGCGCCCCGATCCGACGAGTTGCGCAGCCGGATCAGGCGCGGCGCGGTGGCGCGGATGTGGCTCGCCCGGCTTCTGGTCCAGATCGCCGAAGCGGCGCTGTTCGCTTACCTGCTGGTGTGGATCACGGGAATGGATCCCGATTTCGGCGACAATGACACAGCACGCGTTTTCGCGATCGTCCTCGGCCTGTCCGTACCCGCTGCCTTGCTTGCGGGTCGGTGGTCGGATGCCCGCGGCCGACCGATACTGCCTTTGGCGATCGGGTCCGGCATCGGCAGCATCGGCCTGGTGATCATGGCACTGTCCGGCGGGCTCGGCGGGGCGATTTTCGGTTATGTGATCTTCGGCCTGTCGACCAGCGTCTTCCTCGCCCTGCACTCGAGCCAGACATTGCGAGTGCTGCCGCGACCCGCGACCCGAGCCCGCGACCTGGGTTTCTTCAATCTTACCAATACCGTGCCAAGCCTGATCATGCCGTGGCTGACGCTGGCGATGGTGCCGGTGTTCGGCTTCGGCGGATTGTTCTGGGTGCTTGCGGGGCTTGCCGCGATCGCGACCCTCTTGCTGACAACCATGCCGCGCAGCCGGGTCGCGGCTTGATTTTACTCGATCACCGTGGCAACCCTTCTTTGATAACGTTCTCATTTGAGATTTGGGAACTCGGAGGGATGGTGAAAATGCGTGCGATTCTCCTGGCGACGGCTGCGGCGATAGGTCTGGCGGGCTGCAGTTCGACGGTGCCGGCGCAGGGGGGACTCGCCAGCACGGCTGCGGCACCGATGACCGACGAGGATGCGCGCGTCGCCGATCTGGTTGCGCGGATGAGCCTCGAGCGCAAGGTCGCCCAGCTGATCCAGCCGCAGATCGGCTCGTTCACCGCCGAGGACATGACGCGCTATCGTTTCGGCAGCTACCTCAACGGCGGCAACCGCGGGCCCTATGGCGACGAGTTCGCCCCCGCATCCGAATGGCTGCGCCACGCCGATGAGATGTATCTCGCCTCGGTTCAGCCGATGGCGGGGGACGAGCCGGTCATTCCCACCATGTGGGGTACCGATGCGGTCCACGGCCACACCAATGTCGTGCGCGCGACGATCTTCCCGCACAATATCGGCCTCGGCGCGACCCGCGATGCCGACCTGATCCGCCGTATCGGCGAAGCGACGGCAATCGAGATCGAAGTGACCGGGATCGACTGGAACTTCTCGCCCACCGTCGCGGTGGCGCAGGACGACCGCTGGGGCCGCACGTACGAAAGCTATTCCGAGGACCCCGCCATCGTCGCCCCTCTCGGCGCGGCGCTGGTCGAGGGCCTGCAGGGCCGCAAGGGCGATCCCGACAGGCTTGGCGCGGGCCACGTCATTGCCACCGCCAAGCATTTCTTCGGCGATGGCGGGACCGACCAGGGCGTCGACCAGGGCGAGGTCACCGGCGACATCGAGGCCCTGAAGGCGATCCACGCCGCGCCCTACCCCGCCACGATCGCGGCGGGCGTGGAATCGATCATGGCCAGCTTCAACTCGATCAACGGCAAGAAGATGCATGGCAACAAGGCGCTGCTGACCGACGTGCTGCGCGGCGAGCTGGGGTTCGACGGCCTCGTCGTCGGCGACTGGAACGGCCATGGCCAGGTTGCCGGCTGCACCAATACCGACTGCCCGCAATCGCTGCTCGCCGGGCTCGATATCTACATGGTGCCCGACGACTGGAAGGCCCTCCACGAGACGCTGATCAGCCAGGTGGAAGACGGTACGATCCCGATGGCGGTGCTCGACGAAGCGGTCGCGCGTATCCTGCGCGTGAAGATGCGCGCCGGGCTGCTCGACGCATTCGTGAAGCCCTCGGACCGTCCCAATGCGGGCGAATACCACCGGCTCGGTTCGGCTGAGCACCGCGCGATTGCGCGCGAAGCGGTGGCCAAATCTCAGGTGCTGCTCAAGAACAACGGCGTCCTTCCGCTTGCCGAGGGAGCCGACATCCTCGTTGCGGGAAGCGCCGCGGACAGCATCGCCCAGGCCTCGGGCGGGTGGACCCTGACCTGGCAGGGCGGGCTCGAGCTCGAGAACGAGGAACACTTCCCGGGCGCGACGTCGATCTGGAAGGGCCTAAAGGACGCCGCCGAGGCACGCGGTGGCAGCGCAGTGTTGTCCGCCGACGGCAGCTATGCCGAGAAGCCCGACGTGGCCGTGGTTGTCTTTGGCGAGGAACCCTACGCCGAGTTTGCCGGCGACCGGAAGCACCTCGGCTTCACCGACGAGGAAGGTCTCGGCCTGCTGCGAAAATTCGAGGGCGAAGGCGTGCCCACGGTCGCCGTTTTCCTCAGCGGTCGTCCGATGTGGGTGAACCGCGAACTGAACCTCGCCGACGCGTTCGTTGCGAGCTGGCTTCCGGGTAGCGAGGGCGCTGGTATCGCCGACGTCCTGACCGGCGCGGTCCCGGCGACCGGCAAGCTTGGCTTCAGCTGGCCGGCGAGCTGCGACTACGGTCCTCTCAACGGCCCCGAGGGTGCCCTCTTCCCGCTCGGCTACGGGCGA
>JBFOLW010000335.1:0-14467 GCA_040830305.1 Erythrobacter sp. | reverse complement strand
GGAGCACAGGTCTCGCCGCCATTGGTCCCGATATTGAGGTCGGGCAGCCTGCCCTCGAACAGGAAGGGCAGCCGCGAACGGATCGAGTGGCAGTCGTAAAGCACGGCGAAGCCATGCTGCGCCCGCACGCGATCGAGCTCGGTACGCAGCGCGGCGTGATAGGGCGCGTGGAAGGTTTCGAGACGTTGCGCGATCTCGTCTTCGTCCGGCTCCTCGCGCCACAACGGTCGATCCTCGAAATCGACCATGGGCACGAGGCCGGTGGTGTTCTGCCCCGGATAGAGGCTGGCCCCGTCGGGCGGGCGGTTGGCGTCGATGACGTAGCGGTTGAACTCGGCGCGGACAATCGTCGCGTCGGGTGCGAGCCCTTCGTAGAGCTGCGGGATATGCCAGTCGGTATCGGCGAGCATCGCGCCGCGCTCGGTCAGCATAGCGCGGATGTCGTCGGGGACGAGAGTACCCGAATGCGGCTGCGCGAGCACGAGCGGCGAGCTGCCTGAGATGACGGTGACCGGGTTCATCGGGCAAACTCCTCGATAGTGGCGCAGGCGATGCCGTCGGCGATTACCCGCGATCCCAGCAGGCCGGCCATGGCCGCGATGTCGGGCTCCATCAGCCGGTCCTCGGTCAGCGCGGGCGATACCTCGCGGATACGGCCGATGGTGGCAGCCAGCGTTGCGCTGGTTTCGAGCGGTGCGCGGAAGGCGACACCCTGGGCGGCGGTCATCGCCTCGATGCCGAGGATCGCGGCGAGGTTGGCGTTCATCTCGAACAGGCGCCGCGCGCCATGGCAGGCCATCGAGACATGGTCCTCCTGGTTGGCCGAGGTGGGCGTCGAATCGACCACGCGCGGATTGGCGAGCGCCTTGTTCTCGCTCATCAGCGCGGCGCTGGTCACCTCGGCGATCATCAGGCCCGATTGCAGCCCGGGCGAGGGGGCGAGGAAGGCGGGCAGGCCGAAGCTCAATGCCGGATCGACCAGCAGCGCTATGCGGCGCTGCGCAATCGCGCCTATCTCGGACACGGCAATGGCGATCCCGTCGGCCGCCATGCCGACAGGCTCGGCGTGGAAATTGCCGCCCGAAACGATCGCGCCGTCGGCGAGCACCAGCGGGTTGTCGGTCGCGGCATTGGCCTCGATCCGCAGCACATTTCCGGCATGCGCGAGCTGGTCGAGGCAGGCACCGATGACCTGCGGTGCGCAGCGCAGGCAATAGGGATCCTGCACGCGCAGGTCGTCCTCGCGGTGGCTTTCGCGGATCTGCGACCCGTCGAGCAGGCTACGGATGGCCTCAGCCGCCGCGATCTGCCCGCGATGGCCGCGCAACGTGTGGATCTCCTCGCGGAACGGCGCGGTCGATCCCATCGCCGCATCGAGCGACAGCGCGGTCGTCACCAGCGAATTGCCCGCCAGCCGCCAGCTGTCGAACAGCGCCGCGAGCGCGAGGCCGGTCGAGACCTGCGTGCCGTTGAGGAGCGCGAGGCCTTCCTTCGCCTCCAGCACTAGCGGTTCGAGCCCGGCACGCTGGAGCGCCGCGCCCGCCGCCATGCGCTCGCCGCGGTAGAAGGCATCGCCCTCGCCGATGAGCGTCGCGGCGACATGCGCCAGGGGGGCGAGATCGCCCGAGGCGCCGACCGAGCCTTTCTCGGGCACCACCGGGATGACATCGGCCTCGACCAGCTGTTGCAGCCGTTCGACCACCACGGGCCGCACGCCCGAGGCGCCGCGCCCGAGCGAGAGGCATTTGAGCGCGATGACGAAGCGCACGATTTCGGGCGCGAGCGGCTCGCCGAAGCCGGCGCTGTGCGACAGGACGAGGTTGCGTTGCAGCGTGCCGAGATCGGTTTCGCCGATACGCACGCTGGCGAGTTTGCCGAAGCCCGTGTTGACCCCGTAGATCGCCTCTCCCGAACCAACCGCTGCGGCCAGCCGTTCTGCCGAAGCCGCGACATCCGCCATTGCGGCATCGCCGATCCGGAAGGGCTCGCCCGAACGGTAGAGCCTTTCGAGCTCGGCCAGCCCGAGCGATCCGGGCGACAGGTCATGCATCGTGATAGGTTCCTGCGGTGATCCGGCCGCGCAGCAGGTGCCCGCCGATCCAGTAGCTGAGATAGTCCGGGTGACTGACGTCCCACACGGCGAGGTCGGCGCGCTTGCCGGGCTCGATGGTGCCATATTCGGCCTCGAGCCCGAGAGCCTTCGCCCCGCTGCGCGTCGCACCCGCCAGCGCCTCCTCGGCGGTCATGCGAAACAGCGTGCACCCCAAGTTCATGGCGAGCCGCAAAGAGGACAGCGGCGAACTGCCGGGATTGCAATCGGTCGCCAGCGCCATCGCGACGCCGTGTTCGCGCAGCGCGTCCAGCGGGGGCAGGCGCGTTTCACGCAGCGCGTAGAATGCACCGGGCAGTAGCACAGCGACGACGCCCTTCGCGGCCAGCACAGGCGCATCCTCGGGCGCGAGCCACTCGAGATGGTCGGCGGAAAGCGCGTCGTATTCCGCTGCCAGCACGGCGCCCTTGAGGTCGCTCAACTGCTCGGCATGCAGCTTGACGCGGATGCCGAGCGCGCGTGCGGTATCGAACACGCGGCGGATCTGATCCGGCGAGAAGCCGATACCTTCGCAAAAGCCATCGACCGCATCGACCAGGCCTTCTTCCGCCGCCGCCTCCAGCCCGGGAATGACGATTTCGTCGATATAGCGGTCGGCCTCGCCTTCGAATTCGGGCGGCAGGGCATGCGCGGCGAGCCAGCTCGTGACGATCCGGACGGGCCGTTTAGCCTCGATCGCCCGCGCGACGCGAAGCATGCGCAGCTCGTGCTCGACGGAGAGGCCGTAGCCCGACTTGACCTCGATCACCGCGACCCCGTCGGCAATCAGGTCATCGACCCGGCGGAGGGCATCGGCGAGCAGTTCCTCGTCCGAAGCCTCGCGCGTGGCGGCAACGGTCGAGCGGATACCGCCCCCGGCGCGCGCGATTTCCTCGTAGCTCGCCCCCTCGAGCCGCAGCGCGAATTCGCGTGACCGGTCGCCGCCGAACACGAGGTGCGTATGGCAATCGACCAGCGCTGGCGTGACCAGCGCGCCGCCAAGGTCGCCCTGCTCACCACCGGCATAATCGCGCGGCAGTTCGGCAAGCGGGCCGACCCAGCCGATCCGGCCCGCGTCCACTGCGATCGCAGCGTCCTCGACCAGCCCGTAACCGGCCGCGCCGGCGACCAAAGTCGCGGCCTTGCAATTGGTGAAGACCTGGCATCGCATGGACTTGCGCCTCTCCTCGTCGTGTGATTATGTATGCACATATTAGAGGAAGGGCGCAACGGCAGATGCACAGGATCGTCTCGGCGAGACAGGTACTCACCCCTTCCGGCTGGCTTGCCGAACAGGCGGTCCATATCGACAATCACGGCGCGATCACCGAGGTTTCGCCGCACGGGTTCGACCGTGCCGCGGCGGTCGGAACGCTCATACCCGGGCTGGCCAATGTCCATACGCACAGTTTCCAGCGCGCGATGGCGGGCCTCGCAGAAGCGCGCGGTCCCGCAGGCTCGGACGATTTCTGGAGCTGGCGCCAGGTCATGTACCGGTTCCTGGACATCCTTACGCCCGCGCATATCGAGGCGATCGCCGCACAGGTGCAGCTGGAAATGGCTGAGGCAGGCTACACCGCCTCGGCCGAATTCCACTATCTTCACCACGCGGTCGGCGGAGCGCGTTTCGACGATCCCGCCGAAACCTCCCACGCCATTTTCGCGGCCAGCGAGGCGAGCGGGATCGGCCTCACGCACCTGCCCGTGCTCTACACCTACGGCGGGCTCGACAGGCGCGCGCTCGAAGGCGGACAGCTGCGGTTCGGCAACGCCCCCGGCGAGTTCGAGAAGCTCTATGACCGGATTGCCGAAAGCGCCCGCAATCTGCCCGCGGATTTCCGTCTCGGCATCGCGCCGCATTCGCTCCGCGCGGTCGACCGCGACGGGCTCGATGCGTGCCTTTCGCTGTGCCCCGACGGCCCGGTCCATATCCACGCTGCCGAGCAGCTGCGGGAGGTCGAGGTAGTCGAGGCGCATTTGCACGCCCGCCCCGTCCGCTGGCTGCTCGACAATCTCCCCGTCGACGAGCGTTGGTGCCTGATCCACGCCACCCATCTCGATGCCGGTGAACGGGCCAGCCTTCCCGCCTCGGGAGCGGTTGCGGGCCTCTGCCCGACCACCGAGGCCAATCTCGGCGACGGCATCTTTCCCGCAGCCGAACACCTTGCCCGCGGCGGCCGCATCGGGATCGGATCCGATTCCAACATCCGCATCTCGGTGGCCGAGGAACTGCGCATGCTGGAGGTATCGCAGCGCCTTTCGCACCACCAGCGGGTCGTGCTCGCCGACACCGCCACCCCCTCCAACGGGCGCAACCTGTGCGAGCGCGCGGCGCGCGGCGGGGCGCAGGCGATCGGTCGCCATGCGGGAGCGATCGAAGCGGGACGGCTGGCCGACCTGGTGGCGCTGCGCGACGATTTGCCTTTCCTCGACTGGCCCGATCCCGACCGGCGTCTCGATGCCTGGATCTTCGGGGTCGAAGGACGCGCGGTCAGCGATGTCTGGTCCGCCGGCCGGCATATCGTGCGCGAGGGCGAGCACATTCGCTCAGGCCAAATCCGCGCACGCTTCGCGGAGACCATCCGCGCGCTCGGAGCGCTGCTGTGAATGCGAATACCCATCGCAGCCTGCGCGAGGCCATTCGCGCGCGGATCGTCGCCGGGGAATGGCAACTTGGCGAGCTGATCCCGGGCGAAGCCGATTTCGCGCGCGAATATGGCTGCGCGCGCACCACGGTGAACCGCGCTCTGCAGGCGCTCGCCGAGGAAGGCATCGTCGAGCGCAAACGCCGCGGCGGTACGCGCGTGCGCCCGCTGCCGCTGCCGCAGGCAAGCCTGCGCATCCCCTTGCTGCGCGAACAGGTGGAGGAGAGCGGCTGCGGCTATCGCTGCGAGCTGGTCGTGCGCACGGTCGCGCCGCTGCCGCCCGCGATCGCGAATGGCCATGGCTGGGGGAGCGAATGCCGCGCCGCCTATATCGAAACGCTGCACCGGGCGGACGAGCGCCCGTTCGCTTTCGAGATGCGCTGGATCAATCTGGCGACCGTGCCCGAATTCGAAACGGCCGAGCTGGGCGAGCTCAGCGTCAACGAATGGCTCGTGCGCCGGGTCCCCTTCACGCGCGGCGAGGTATCCCTCTCGGCCACTGCCGCCGACGAGCGTCTTGGTGCGATACTGGCCACGCATGAAGGCGCCGCGCTGTTCACGATGAACCGCGAGACCTGGCTCGACGAACGCCCGGTCACCGCCATGACGCTCTACTACCCGCCCCGATACCGCTTCGATTTCACGATCTAGCGTTCCGCGCCCGATCTGGACGAACCGGATTACTTCGGGGGCGGAGGGAGCGAACCCTGCTGCACTGCGACGATTATGTCGGCCAGCGTCGCGGCATCGTCAGTGATTTCATCCGTTTCTTGGCCTGACGTCGGGGCGGGAATCGCGAGGAAGATCGATGCCAGCTCCTGGTTGCTATCCAGCCTTGCATCGGGCTCCTTGACCGTAGCGGAACGAAGGGGGTTTCGGTCCCCGCGAGCCGGGGCAAGCGCATCATCCGACTGGCCTGCGAGAAGCGCTTGTTCAGCGCTCAACCGTGGCGGCGAAGGCAGGCTGAACTCGTCCGCACGCAACTCGAGAATCTTCAGGCACCGCTCCAGATCGCGCCCGGAAAGCTGCGGATCGCAGCGATCGGCTCCGCGCAGGCGGACAACCGCTTGCGGGCGGCTATCCGCAGGGGTCGATCCGGCGTCGGGGATCGGGCCGGTCGGGTCCGTATTGTCGTCGAGTTGTGCCTGGACAGGGTCTCGGTCGAAGCCGGAAAGCTGAGCCGGGCCCAGCGGCGTCCGCGGGGAACTGGACGAGCCGGAAACCGATCGATCGTCTGGCTGTGGCTGGAGAATGATCGCCTCGGCACCGGAGGAAAGCTGGTCGACTCCCAGATTATCGTCGCCCTGCACGACCGCAAATTCGTCCAGCCGCACCTTTGCGCGCTGGTCCTGTCCCCACACGGCCGTCCCGCAAAGAACGACCGCTGCGGCAAGGGATGCACGCCAGATCACCGCGACTGGGTAACCAACAGCGTTTGGCCCGGAGGCTGAGTGATCTGGAGGTCTGACAAGCCGCTCCCGTTCTGGATCCAGGTCAACTGGTTGTTGCCGTTCTGGACGGCGGTCATCGTGTTATCCGAACCGTTCTGCGTCAGTCTAGCCATGTTGTTCTCGCCATCCTGAGTCAAAGACAGGACATTGCGGTCACCCGACTGCAAGGCTTCTATGCCGGAACTATGAGAGCCGCCGCTTTGAACGATGGCCATCGCATTGGCTCGCCCGTCCTGGGTCAGATAGGCAGATTGCGCCCCGGTTCCCGACTGCGCCAGTCTCGCCACGTTATCGTCGCCGTCCTGCGTGACCGAAGCATAGTGCGCACCGTCACCTGCCTGATCGACGGTCGCCAAATTTCTGTCGCCCGACTGGCCAATGCGCGCGTACTGGCTGTTGCGGGATTGGTTGATCGTGGCACTGTTTTCGTCGCCGATCTGCTCGATGAAAGCCCCGCTCCCGTCGCCGCGCACGATGGCAAATCGGGGCGGGTTGGTATCGAGGTCAACCTGCTCCCGGGCAGAATTGCCGTTCGCGCCCTGGTTGCCATTGTTACCATTGCACGGATTACCCGTCCCCCGCCCGGGACCCGACCCGCACGGATTGCCGGGGGGCGTTCGGTCGTTATCGGCAAGCGCAGGTGACGCGAGGGCGAATGTCGCCAACGCGGCGAGGACAGCGAGGAAGCTGGAAGGGCGGGAACTCGAGCTCATTTCCTGTCTCCCGCGAGAGGTCCTTGCCGAACCACCACCCGGTTGCCGCTGCCATGCTGGCGCGTGGTCGAAATATTGCCTGACCCGGTCTGGCGGATTTCGGCGTCGTTGCACGGTCCGCTTTGCCCCAGCGAGATCTCGCCATTGGGCCCGCGGGTAACCAATGTGACGGAACCGCCCTCACCGCCTGTGCGGATGACGACAGTGCCGTCGGTTGTCTGGTTGGTCATCTGATCGTCTCCGCAAGCGATAGGAAACTTCGAAGGCCCGTCGGCGGCCGCGGGACCGGTCGCAGCAATCGCCATCGACGGTACGGCACAGATTGCCCCGGCGAGGACATGGCGCAGCTTTCGCCTGGATCGGCCGTTTCGCCAGCCTGTTCGGGTGGATGCAAACATGACACGCTCCTCTGTTGAACCGAAGCGAAGGAGGGCGGGACCGCGAGCCGACGGGCCCGCCCTCCCCCAGCCCCCTTACGGGGTGCCCTGCGTCACGGTCGCGGTGTTGCCGCTACCCGACTGCGTCACGAACGAGTCGTTGCCGTTCGAATACTGGCTGACGGTCGCGGTGTTGTTCGCCCCCGACTGCGTTACCAAGGATTCGTTGTCGTCAGCGTACTGCGTGACCCTCGCGGTCAGATTGTCGCCCGACTGCTGGTCGACCTTCGAGTAGTTGTCGAAGCCGTTCTGGCGCACCACGCTCAGCGAGTTTGCTGCGTCCTGCACGGTCAGTGCGGTGTTGAAGGTACCACCCTGGAACACGTCCGACCGGCTGTTGATCGCGCCCGACAGCTGCTGGACCGTGGCGAGATTGTCGGCCGAACCGGCAACGGGGGAAGTCACCGTGCCGTCGGAACTCCAACCCTGGAACACCCGCGAACTTGCATCGGCGACCGGCTCCACGACGGCCGTATGGCGGAGGCCGACCTGGTCGACCTGGGCATAGGCACCCGCGCCGCTCTGGTCGACGTCGGACACGTTCTCGTCTCCGAACTGGTCGATGTCGGCTTCGACACCAGCCCCCGCCTGCGTCAGGAGCGAGGTGTTGCTCGGCGCATAGGTGCCCGAAAGGTTGTTGCCCTCCTGGTCGACGTTGGCGATCGCCCCCGCTCCCGACTGGATGACGCGCGAGGCATTGCGGGCGTAATCGGTTCCGCCGTCGCCGCCCAACTGCGTCACATTGGCCTGCGAGCCCGCCGAACCCAGCAGCTGGTTCACCACCGAGGTGTTGTAGACGCCCGTCTGGACTACGTTGGCCGAGGCAGCATCGTTCTGTTCGACCGACGAACGATTGAGCGTGCCCGTCTGCGTGAGGACGACGTCCGCCCCGTCAGCGGTCTGGGTGACCAGCGAGACGTTGTTGTCATAGGCGGTCCCCGTGCTCGAGGGCGGAAGCGCATCGCCGTCCCAATTGCGCGACCCAAGCGGGTTTGCCCCGCCCTGCTGCGTCACGAGGGCACTTGCCCCGGCGCTTTGCGTGATCGCCGAGAAGTTGTCGCTGCTCAGCTGGTTGGTGGTCGCCGTGGCTCCGGCCGAACCTCCGGTCTGGTTCGTCGTGGAGTAGTTGCTTTCCCCCTGCTGGAAGACGGTCGCGGTGTTCGGTACGGCATCCTGCGTGACGAAGGCTTCGTTGAGATTCCCCGTCTGCGTGATGAAGGCGTCGGCATTGTCGCCCGGGGCCACCGAGCTCGATGGCGGAACCGAGTTGCCCGCGCCGTCGGCCGTCTGACGGACGACGTTCGCCGTGTTGTCATCGCCCGTCTGGATCACGGCCGCATTCGAGAAATCGCCCTGCTGGGAGATCGTCGAAGAGTTCCGATGCCCGGTCTGCAGCACGTCGGCCATGGTGTTGTCGCCGCTCTGGACGATGTCCGAATCATTGTCATCGCCGTACTGCTCGACGCCTACGCGGGCGATCGGGTCCGCGCTTGTGTAGTTGTTGTCCGGATCGCCGACCGCACCGTTGACGCCGGTCTGCGTGACATCGGAGGTGTTGCCCTCCCCGTCCTGGCGGATGCTCGCTTCGTTGAAACGGTTCGACTGGGTGATGGTCGAGAAGCTCGATCCGTCCTGGAAGACCGAGGCGTTTTGCGCGCCGCCCGACTGGAGGATGGTCGAATCCGCGGCGCCCGCAGTCTGGATGACGCTGGCTCGCTGGTCGTTGCCGGTCTGCGTGACCCGGCTGACCGCACCGTCTGTCGCAGCGCCTTGGATGACGACGGCCTGCCCGCGCGTGCCGCTCTGCGTGATGAACGAGCCCGTACCGGCGCCGCCGCCCAGACCCGACTGGTTGACGGTGGCGGTGTTGCGGTTGTTCGACTGCTCGATTTCGGAGCGCATGCCGTCGGCCGTGGCGGTCTGCGTCACGGTCGCAGTGTTGCGATTGCCGGTCTGGTCGATCTTGGAATAGCCGTCGGCGCCGGCCTGCGTGCTAGTGGCGCGCAGCTTGTCGCCGTTGTTGAAGGCTCCGGTGCCGGTACCGTCCTGGTCGACGTCGGAGGTGTTGCCCGAGCCGGTCTGCGTGACGGTGGCCACCGTGGCCGCACCCTGCTGATCGACGGTCGAGGTGTTGGTTTGTGCCAGCGCGGGGCCGGCGGCGAGCAGCGCGGCAACCGATGCCGAGCCGAAGAGAATGCTTTTCATCATGTTTTTCCTTCAAGGAGAGCGTCGCGGGCGACCGGTGTCGGCCGCCCGCTTTCGCATCACATGCCCTGCGTCACGGTGGCGGTGCCGTTCGTGCCGGTCTGGGTCACGCTCGACCAGTTGCCGCTCGACGACTGGGTCACCGTGGCGGTGTTGTTGGTCCCGCCCTGAGTGATGAACGATTCGTTGTCCGAGCCCGACTGGGTCAGGTCGGCGCGGTTATCGATGCCGCCCTGGGTAATGTCGGACTCGTTGTCGTCGCCGAACTGATTCACATTCACGCTGTTGCGCCCGTCGAGATAGGCCGCGTTGAACGAACTTGCCGAGCCCGACTGATTAATATCGGAACGGTTGCCGATCCCGGTCTGGTGCACACCGCGAGAGTCGGCAATGTTATTGTCGCCCGAGCTGGGAATCTCGCTCGTCGACAGGTTGGTCATGAACCCGCTTTGGGTCCAGACCGAGCGGTTCCCGCTTCCCGCCTGCTCAACGAACGCCGCGTTCGAATTGCCCGTCTGCGTAACGGTGGACTCGTTGTCCAAACCGATCTGCTGTACGAAGGCAAACCCCGAGGCGCCGGTCGAACTGATCGTCGAATCAAGCTCGGTGCCGTCCTGCTGAACGACCGCGTATCCGGTCGCATTCGGCTGATTGAGCACAGCTTCACCAAGTTCGGTGCCGCTGTACGCGATGGAGCCGGCAGCGGAATTTTGGGTGATTTCCGACGTGTTCGTCGAACCAGACTGCGTCACCCGCGCGGCGTTGTTGTTTGCCGACTGGGTAATTGTCGAAGTGCTGTCGGAACCGCCCTGAACGACGATCGCGTCGTTATTGTTGGCGTTCTGCGTGACTGTGGATTCGTGGCTCGTCCCGCCCTGCGTGATGTCGGCAATGCCGTTGGTACCGGTCTGGAAGACATCCGAGTCATTGCCGGAGCCCGACTGGTCGACAGTGGCGATGTTGAAGCTGCCGGACTGGTCGACATAGGAATCCTGCGAGAACCCGGTCTGGCTGACGGTGGCATCGTTGTCCTCACCGGTCTGCAGGACGGAGCTGTAGCCGCCGATCCCGCCTTGCGTGACGGTTGCCGAGTGAAGGCCGAGACCGCCCTGGTTGACGATTGATTCGTTGCCATACGACTCGTCATCGGCGACCAGCAACGGATCGCCTTGCGTGACGTTCGCTACGTTGTTGTCGGTCGACTGCACGATCGAGGAGTCCTGAGAATCGTCGACCTGGGTGACAGTCGCCTCGTTGTTGTTCCCGCCCTGGGAAACGGTCGACACGGTAGCAAGGGCAAGCGTGCCGGTGTCCTGGCTGACGGTCGCCTCGTTGTCGCTCCCGTCCTGCGTGACATGCGAGGTGTTGATCGGCGGGGCCGCGCCGGCGAAATCGGTTCCGTCATCGCTCTGGGTAACGGTCGCTTCGTTGCGATCGCCGGTCTGCGCGATGGTGGACTTGCCGCCTGCCTGCGACCCGTCCTGGTCCACGGTCGCGGTGTTCAGGTCGCCGCCCTGGTCGATGTCGCTGTTCGAATCCGAACCGCCCTGGTTGACCGTCGCCGTCGCATTGGTGCCGGTCTGGTCGACCGTCGAGGTGTTGCTTTGCGCAAGTGCCGGCGAAGCTGCGAGCAGCGCGGCGGCGGAAGCGGAAAGAAGGAAAGTGCGTTTCATGATAGTGACTCCATCCAAGCATCAAGTGTGAATGCGGCCCAACGTCGCTTGCCGGGATTGGCGCGCGACGGGATTGCGGGGGCCGTTTGCCGGCCTCGACCGCGTCCGGATGGAATTTGGGCGCCATGATGAACGATGGCCGCATACTGTCCCCGAACGGGACGCGTTACGATAGCGGCAGTCATCAACATGGTTGTAAAACCCCTTCCGGAATTTCATAACCATGTCCGTCCGCCGCTTCGGCGACGGGCAGACAAGGTTGTGTCACAGCAACTCAGTCAAACCGGGCGCGTCGGAGCTGCAACTCCGGCGCGCCTTTTTCATCGACTAGGGAAAACGGCTGCAACCGCTTCGCCCTTGCCACCGGCAACTCCTACCATCCTCGCGCGGATGCCGGCCGGCCCACGCGATTCAACTCAATTCGCTTGCACCCCGGCAGCCTCCGCCGCGCGCAGAAATGTGCTCTGGTCCTGCCGCTCAGCCGAAGGCCTCGCGCGCTTTTTCATTCGCAGGGGCGCAATCGGCGGGGCGGCGCGCATGGCCTGTTCGAGTGCCGCGCCATCGACCGCACCGTCACGCTCGCGCTTGTATTCGGTCAGCATCGGCAGCCCCGCAGCGCTGTCGGCAAAGTCCCACAGCTTCAGGTCGACCCCTTCCATGACGAGGGCATATACTGCCTTCTCGATCGCCTGCTGGAGCGCGACCTGGTCGGGTTCGTTCGTGGTGTAGCCCGCTTCTGCCTGGAGCAGTTCCTTGAACGCGATGTAGCGGAACGCATTCGCGCCGATCGACTGGCTGGCGATGGTCTTCGAGGATGTAACCGAGGTCAGCACCTCTCCGGTGCGCACCGAGACGGCGCGCAGATAGACCGTCACCGTGTCCTGTCGGTATTCGGACCGAGCGCCGATGCCGAGAAAGGCCGCTCCGGCGCCGCCGGTGACCGTGTTGGTATCGTATCCTACCACCCCGCCCTCGAGCAGTACGCCTGCAAACAGCAATGCCGGAAGCGCCTGGGGATTGATCCCCTCCTCGCCGAGATAGCGTTCGCGCATCTCGCGGATGATCTGGCGCTCGTTGAGCAAGTTCTTCAGGCTCTCGCGCTCGACGATGGTGAACCACTGGCGGTTGCCGGCGTCCTGCAGGGCCTTGACGAGCATCGCCCCCCCGCCCTGGCTGACCGCCCTGCTCAGCGTCTGGCCGTTCTCAACCGGCTTGAACTGGCCGGTCTGGTCGGAAAAGCCATAGACCGCGACCGCGATAGGCCTGGTCGGCGCAGGGATCTTCGCCAGCAAATGCTGCGTCTGTGTCTTGTCGGGATAGAACGCCTTGCTGCGCGTTTCCGGAAACAGGGTGCGGCCATCTTCGGCCAGGGTCGCGCATCCGGCCAACAGCGCCGCGCAACACGAGACCAGGCCGGCCCTCACTATGCCATTCGTACGTGTCATTTCCGCCCTCAACCACCGACGTCGATAAAGGTCGGAATGACGATCTCGGTTACTTCGCCGGTATCATCGTCGATAATGGTCAGCGTCACGCTTTCGAGGGAGCGGACGAACTTGATGGTCTGCCCGCCGAAACGGATGGTCCCGCTTTCCTGCGGGTTCTCCCCGAAGATCGCATTGACGATCTGTGACGAAAGCGCGGACAGCAACCGGGACTGCAGCTGCCGTGCGAAAATGTCCGCTTGCGAGCTGTTCCTGGAAGAGCTCGGATCCCGGTAATCGTTCTGCGCGTTCGCGACGCCCAGCAGATGCGAGGAATTGAAGGGATTGCCTCCGAATGTCGGATCGATAGGCTGATAGGTTATGTCTTGCGCCTGCGCGGGAATGGCCATTGCCATCCCGGCGATAGTTGACGCGATTATCGTAATCGCCCTCATGGACATGATACCCCCCAGAAGACCTACGGAAACGATCTTCAATTATATTGGCGGAAACCGAAACGAAGTCGCCGCGTTAACAGATAAGTAAGATATAATATTTTGATTCGCGTCCCCCAATTGGGGGTGAATAGCTCACAACCTTTTGGCTATGCGGACCTGTCTCATTTCGAGACGAATCCGCGGCTCCGCTCATGGCTGGCCGAACGCGGCGACGAGCTGGATCAGTTCGCGGCCGTTGCGGATTCCGGTCTTGTTGTAGATCCGTTTGAGATGGCTCCGCACGGTCTCGCGCGCGAGGCCCAGCTCCAGCGCAACGTCCCGCGGAGAACGCAGCTTTGAGAAAAGGTCGAGAATGGCAGTTTCGGACCGGGTCAGGTGGAACACGTCGGACAGGCCGTTCTCGCGGCAGCTGGTTTCCGGTGTGGGATAGGCAATCCGGACGATCCGCGCCGGGCGGCCGTCTGCAACGCACGGATACGCCCGCAGCACGATCCAGTCGCTGTCCGACGAACCCCGCACGAAGAAACGCTTCGCAGGCAAACCCGAGCGAATAAGTCCGTCGAACGCCGCCTGGGTTTCCTCATCAGGCATTGCCAGCCGTAGCCCGCACTCCTGCAGGAGCCCGCGCGTGCTCAATCCGTGATGTGTTTCGGGAGACATCCAGAGAATCTCACCGTTGAGCCTGAACAGGACGATCGGATCCGTTCCGAAGTGAAACAGGAAATCCTCGAGGCTGGACTGCGCCAGCCTCGGCAGTTCGCGAGCGAATACCGCCCGATCGCCCGAACTTGGCTCGTTTCGGGTTTCCGCCGGAGCGATGGTGGCATTGGCTGTCCTGGCTTCCCCGACAGCGGCAAGTGCGGCGCGGTGGATATTCCCACCCTCGTCCTTCGGTGTGATTCCGATTCCCTTGGCCGTCGCAGTCCTGAGCATCTCCCCCCCCCATCGGTTCCGCCATTGACCACCGGCACAGGCAGCGGTCGCGAAACGCAGGTAGGGAACTATTCACCATTCGCGTTCCGGAAAATGTCTCAGAATCTCAATCATGAGATTCCGCCTTCCGTTCATCGCGCGGTCGGAAGGACCTCTTCCATCCACGCGTCCATCAGCGGCTTGGGAATGCCTGACAGCCGTCCGGCCTCGACGTGCTTGCGGTAGGCACCTGGCCGCATGCCGTAGGCGTCAACGAAGGCCCGGCTGGCATGCGCGGCATTGGCAAACCCCAGCGACACGGCGAGTTGTTCGATCGGGCTTTTCGTGTCTGCAAGGTCGATCGCGAGACGACGCAGGCGGCGCCGCCGTATATAGGCCGAGACGCCGCCCCAACGCTCGAGCTCACGATAGACCGTCGCGCGCGACAGCCCGGTCGCTT
>JBFOLW010000334.1:0-7103 GCA_040830305.1 Erythrobacter sp. | reverse complement strand
GGCCCGAAATCGTCGGCGCGGTGCACGCGCGCAGCTGCACGCCCGAAATGATCCGCTTTCCCCCGGGCGAGAAATCCGAAGGCATCATGCATCTGGTGGTCAAGCCCGCACATGCGCCGCTGGTGCAGCAGGTGATCCCCGAGATCATCGACCGGGTGAACCGCTTCTTCGGCTACCGCGCGGTTGCCCGCATCAAGCTGCGGCAAGGCGAGGTTAAGCCGCCGCCCGGCAGGGATAAGCCAAAAGCGCCGCCGTCGCTCAAGCCGATTCCGATGGAATTGGGCGACAGCCTGCGCGATATCGGCGATCCCGAGCTCAGGACCGTGCTCGAATCGCTCGCGCGCGGCCTGGAGTCGCAAGAGGACGGGAACGAGGACAGGTGATGATCGGAAGCTTTGCAGTAAAGGCCCTCGCGCTGGTCGGGGCCGGGACCCTGGCTCTGGCCGCAAGCGCGCAGGAGCGACTCATCCTGCCGGGCGGCAACTGGGGCAGCATGCTGGCCGAGACCGATGGCGGGCACACCTTCGGCAATCCGGATGCCGAAACCAAGCTCATCGAGTTCATGAGCTACACCTGTTCGCACTGCGCCACATTCGCGCGCAATGGCGAGGGTGCGATCAAGGTCGGCTATGTCCCGACCGGCCGGATCAGCTTCGAAGTCCGCCACCTGATCCGCGATCCGGTGGACCTCTCCGCAGCGCTGCTCACGCATTGCGGCGATCCGAGCAAGTTCGGCGGCAATCACGAGGCGATCATGTATCGCTTCGACGACTGGATGGCGAAGGCCGGCAAGGCCACGCAGGCGCAGCAATCGCGCTGGCAGTTCGGTTCGCTTCCGGCGCGCCTGCAGGCGATCGCCAGCGATCTCGATTTCTACGACATCATGGAAGGGCGCGGCTATTCGCGCGTCGAGATCGATCGGTGCCTGTCGGACGAGGCCAAGGCGCGTGCGATGGCCGACACCTCGGCGGCCGATGTCCGCAAATACGGCCTCACCGGAACGCCCAGCTTCGTGCTCAACGGCGAGCTGCTCGAAGCGACCCACGACTGGTCTGCGCTCCAGCCGCATCTCGATGACGCGATCTGATCGCGCGCATCGCCCTTTTTCGGGGGAAAGCCCTGTGGATAGGCGCTGCGGCGCCTTTCCTTGGCCATACCCGCTGACCTAGCATTTCAGTCCAGACACGAGGAATCCGATGATCAAGACCCTGCGTTTCGCCCTTGCCGCCCCCATCGCGCTGGCGCTTGCCGCCTGCGGTTCCGGAGCCGAGGACACCGGCGAGATCGAAGGCGAGGCGATCGCCGCCATCCCCGCCCCCGAAGGCACCGAATGGCGCGATACGGTCACCGTTACCGACATGGACGGTTACATGATCGGCAATCCCGACGCGCCGATCAAGCTGGTCGAATATGCCTCGCTCACCTGCCCCACCTGCGCGCGCTTCGCAGCCGAAGGGATGGAACCCCTGGTGTCCGAATATGTGAACTCCGGCCGGGTCAGCTTCGAATTGCGGAACCAGATCCACGGCCCCCACGATCTGGCGCTGGCCACGATGGTGCGCTGCGCGGCAGACGAGGCGTTCATCCCGCTGTCGGATCAGGTGTTCGCCAACCAGCAGCAGGTGCTGGCCCCGATCTTCGAGAACCAGGCTGCCGTCCAGCAGTCGCTCGACCTGCCGCCCGAACAGCGGCTGGTGCAGCTGGCCGCAGTCGGCGGGTTCTACGATTTCTTCGCCGCGCGCGGGCTGAGCCAGGATCAGGCGCGCCAGTGCCTTGCCGACACCGAGGCCTATACCAAGATCGTCGACAACTCGACCTCGCAGTCCGAAGAACTCGACATCCAGGGCACGCCAACGTTCCTGATCAACGGCCAGAAGGCGGAAGCCAATACCTGGGCCGCGCTCGAACCGATCCTGCAACGCGCCGGCGCCCGGTAATGTCGGCCTAGGGGGGACACGGCGGCGATGCTCATCACGAAGCTCAAACTGAGCGGCTTCAAGAGCTTCGTCGAACCTGCCACCCTGTTTATCGAGCCTGGGCTGACGGGGGTCGTCGGTCCCAACGGCTGCGGCAAGTCCAACCTGCTCGAAGCGATCCGCTGGGTGATGGGCGAAAACTCGCCCAAGTCGATGCGTTCGGGCGGGATGGAAGATGTCATCTTCGCCGGCACGCAGAGCCGCCCGCAGCGCGACTTTGCCGAAGTCGTGCTGCACGGCGAGGACGATGACGGCGACGAAATGGAAGTCGTGCGCCGGATCGAGCGCGGCGCGGGCAGCGCCTATCGTCTCAACGGACGCGACGTGCGCGCGAAGGATGTGGCGCTGATCTTCGCCGATGCGGCCACCGGCGCGCACAGCCCGGCGCTGGTCAGCCAAGGCAAGATCGCGCAGGTCATCGCCGCCAAGCCCACCGAACGCCGCCAGATGCTGGAAGAAGCCGCGGGGATCGCCGGGCTGCACGTGCGCCGCCGCGATGCCGAGAGCAAGCTCAGGCAGACCGAAACCAATCTCGAGCGGCTCGAGGACATCATGGCCGGGCTCGACAGCCAGATCGCCTCGCTGAGGCGGCAGGCCAAGCAGGCGGAGCGCTACAGGAAGCTGTCCGACCAGATCAAGACCGCCGAAGCACGGCTGGTCTTTGCCCGCTGGCGCGATGCTGCGGCAGCTGCCGAACAAGCCAAAAAGGCGGCTGGCGAAGCCGAGGCTCGCGTCGCCCAAGCGCAAGAGGCGGCAAACGAAGCACAGAGCGCCCAGCGCGCGGCCGCCGAGGCACTCGCCGAAGCGCGCGAGGAACAGGCCGACCGGCGCGACGATGCGAGCGCGCACGGGCACCGCATGGCGGCGCTTACCAGCCAGCTCGAAGCCGCCGAACAGCGCCTTGCCGATCTCGACCGGCAGAAGGCGCGGCTCGAGGCCGACCGCGGCGATGCCGACCGGCTGACCAAGGATGCGGCCGAAGCGCTCTCCCGGCTCGAACGCGAGCTTGCGGACAGCGAAAGGGCGCTGGCCGGTGACGAGGAGAAGCGCCCGGCGCTCGAACGCGCGCGCGAGCAGGCCGAGCGCGACAGCCGCACGGCCGAACTCGCGCTGGCCAAGGCGACTGCCGACAATGCCGGAACCGAAGCCGAATGGCGCGTGGCCGAAGCTGCGATCGACCAGGCCAGGGCGCGGTTCGATCGTGTCGAAACCGAGGGGCGCCGGATGGCCGAACAGCGCGCGGCGCTGGCGGGCGAGGACCCCGACGCCGATGTCCACGCGGCCAGGATGGCTGCGGATGCGGCAGCCCGCGCGCTCGCAAAGCTACGCGAGCAGCTCGACAGCATGCAAGCGCGCAAGGCGGAGCTGCAGGCAGCACGTGACGAGGCCTCTTCAGCACTTGCCGAGGCCAGGGCCGAGCTGTCCGGCGTGCAGCGCGAGTGGGAAGCGCTCAAGCGCGATCGCGACGCGCGCGAACGTGCCGCTGCCAAGCGCAGCGGGCGGCAGCAGGCGATCGACGGCGTGCGCGCGGCCAAGGGCTACGAGCGCGCGGTGGCGGCAGCACTGGGGCGCGATGGCAAGGCACTGCTCGGCGCGCCCGATGGCGATGCCGAAGGCCGCTACTGGGCCGGAGCCGAAGCGCCCTCGCCCGTTCCGGACAGTCTCTCCGTACATGTCGAAAACGCGCCGGAGGAACTGCGTGCCCTGCTCGCGCTGGTCCATGTGTCGGACAGCGACGACGGGCGCACGCTTGCCCCCGGCCACGCGCTGGTCACGCGCGCAGGACAGTTGCGGCGCTGGGACGGGCTCGTGGTCCGCGGAGAGGGATCGGCAGAGGCCGCCCGGCTCGAGGCGGAAAATCGCTTCGCCGAGCTCGATGACCGCCTGCCCGCGCTGCGCGAGGCCGCGGAGGGCGCCCAGGCCACGCTCGACACTGCGGGCGAGGAACTGGCGCAGCTGCAGCGCGACCTCGTTGCGCGCGAGCGCGAGCTGGCGGGGGCCGCCGATGCCGAACGCCAGTCGCTGCGCGCGCTCGACCAGGCCGAAGCGGCGCGCGAACGGCTGGCCGCGCGGCTGGAGGAATTGTCGCGCAGCGAAGCCGAACATGGTGAGGTCATTTCGGCGGCGAGAACCGATCTTGCCGCCGCCGAAGGGAAGCGCGATGCGCTTCCCGACCCGCAAACCGGCCGCGCCGCACTCGAAGCCGCGCGGGCGAGAAACGAGGCGGCGCGGAGCACCTTGCAGGCGCGGGCAGCGGAACTTGCGAGCCACGACCAGGCGCTGGCCGTCGCACGCGAGCGGGCCTCGGCCCAACGCAGCGACATGGCCAACTGGCAGGCGCGCAGCGGCGATGCGGCGCGGCGCCTGTCCGAGATGGAGATCCGCGCCGAAGAGATCGAGCAGGAGCGCAGCGTCACCGCCGCCAAGCCCGCGGGGTTGATGCGCGAGATCGAGCAGGGCGACCAGGTGCGCGAGCGCCTCGCGCGCGAGCTTGCCGACGCCGAGAAAGCCGTGAGCGAGGCCTCTGCGTCCGCGCAGCAGGCCGACCACGCCGTCGCCGCTGCCAACGAGAGGCTGGCCGAGGCGCGCGAAAGCCGCGCTGGCCTTGCCGAGCGCGCCGAGAACCAGGACGGCCGCCGGATCGAGATGGCGCGCATTTCGGGCGAGCGCTTCCAGTGCCCGCCCCCGCTGCTGCCCACACGGTTCGAATTCGACGAGGACGCGCTCGGCTCCGCCGAGGCCGAGGGGCAGGACATGGACCGCCTCACTGCCAGCCGCGAGCGGATCGGCCCGGTCAACCTCGTCGCCGCGGAGGAACTCGAACGGATCGAGAGCGAGCACGGCTCCAACGCCGCTGAGCAGGAAGAACTGCGCGAAGCGGTCAGCCGGCTGCGCGGCTCGATCGGCAATCTCAACCGCGAGGGTCGCGAGCGACTGCGTGCCGCATTCGAGCAGGTCAACGACCACTTCAAGCACCTCTTCACCCGCCTGTTCGAAGGCGGCGAGGCACATCTGGCATTGATCGACAGCGACGATCCGCTCGAGGCAGGGCTCGAAATCTTCGCCCAGCCTCCCGGTAAGAAGCTGCAATCGCTCACGCTGCTGTCGGGCGGCGAACAGGCGTTGACCGCGACCGCGCTGATCTTCGCGCTGTTCCTGACCAATCCGGCGCCGATCTGCGTGCTCGACGAAGTCGACGCCCCGTTGGACGATGCCAATATCGACCGCTTTTGCGACCTGCTCGATGCGATGACGCGCGAGACCCAGACGCGCTATCTGATCGTCACCCACAATGCGGTGACGATGAGCCGGATGCACCGCCTGTTCGGCGTGACGATGATCGAGAGGGGTGTCAGCCGTCTCGTCAGCGTGGATCTGGGTAGTGCGGAAGAACTGCTCGCGGCGGAGTAGGCTTCCGAAGAGCCTCAACGGCCTGAGAATCTCTAGGGGATTATACGTAGAATCGGATTAGCCCGAACCAAGGAACCCGTCGCTAAGGTTTCATCAACCATAAGATAGCGGGGGCCAAAAAATGACTGCACGAGCGATGCAGCAACGAATTGAGAAGGAATTCGCCGGTCCCCATCGGATTTGCAACGAACGCGAGGTCAAGCGCGCGATCCTGAGGGGAATCGTCGACACCGAAAAGCGCTCGGTCATCGCCAATATTTTCTGCTGGTTCGTCACCGCGGTAGCCGCGTGTTTCCTGCCCAATGCATCGCTGTTCATCCTGCCCCTGGCTTTTCGTCTCCTCGCCATGGTCGGGACACGGACCGGTTTTGCGCGAGTTCGCGCGGCTTTGAGCGACGAGCGCCCGCTGGCACGCGATTATCGTTTGCTGGTCGCCTCGCTGCTGGTCGGAGGTGCTGCTTGGGGGGCGACGCTGGTACCCGTGCTCGCCTTCCCCACCCTCCACCCCGCGCGCCTGCTGGTAGGTGGCGGAACGCTGGTCGGGATGAGCATCATCATCACCATGCTGTCACCCGTCCGCACGCTTGCGGCCGCTTTCGTGATCGGATTTCTTGGCACATTCTGCGCAGGACTGCTGATCACCGGGGCAAGCGAAAGCCTCGCCCTCATGACCGGAATGACCATCCTGTTCCTGATCTTCATTGTTTATTCGCACGCTTCGACCTTTGGTCACGAGCGTTCGGCGGAATTGCTGGTCGAGAACCGCCGGCTTGGGGAAAGCCTGCGCACCTCGCTCGAACGCGCGATCTATATGGCGGATCACGACAGTCTTACCGGCCTGCTCAACCGCCGCGCTTTTTTCGGCCATGCCAAGCAGGCAGAGTGGGCGAAGCGGCTGGCCGTGATGATCGATATCGATCACTTTAAGCGCATCAACGACAGGTTCGGCCATGCCATGGGCGACCTCGTCCTCGAAAGGGTCGGCCCGGCGATCAAGGACGTGCTCAACCGCCATGTCGGCTCCGAACATATCGCCGCACGCCTGGGGGGAGAAGAATTTGCGGTCATGTTCCCCTACCGCTCGCTGGGCGAACACCTGCGGACGACCGAGGCCTTGCACCGGCAGATCGCTGCGATTGGCAGGGACCTGAAGGTTGAGGGCCTTGAAACGACCGCTTCGCTGGGAGTGGTGGTCACCGACCGGCTGCAAACGCTCGACGAGGCGCTCCACGATGCCGATACCGCGCTCTATCGCGCCAAGGCTCTGGGTCGCAACCGCACCGAATATGCCGTCCCGGCCGAGGAAAACCTACCGGTGCCGGTGAGGTTCCGCGCCTGACCCCGGGGGTCAGGCCAGTGCAGCCTTCAGCTCTGCGCGGATAGCCTTCAATTTCTCCAGCACATCGCCCGACGCGCTCGTGGTTCTTCTCGCGTCCTGCGATGCAGCCTGCGGATCGGGGACCTCCTTGAGCGCGGCCTTCGCCCCCTTGAGCGTGAAGCCCTGTCGGTTGACCAGCTGGTCGATCCGCTCGATCAGTGCGATATCTTCGGGCCGGTAATACCGCCGTCCCCCGCTGCGGGTCAGCGGTTTGAGCGTCGGGAACTGTTGCTCCCAATAGCGGAGCACATGAGCCTTGATGCCGGTTGCCTTGGCTACTTCGCCGATGGTGCGCAGCGCGCCCTCTTCCTTGCCGTCGTCGAATGTCGCCATGCCGT
>JBFOLW010000333.1:0-3592 GCA_040830305.1 Erythrobacter sp. | reverse complement strand
TCGGACGCGAATTCCGCATCCCCCGAGCCCGCGACGGAGATGTCGGCATCGCCCACCTGGAGGTCGCGCATCCCGGCCTTGCCGGAGCCGGCAATGGTCATGTCGAGCTTGTCGACCTTGCCGCCGCCCGTGAAATCGCCCGATCCGGCAATCGTGAGATCGAGCGATTCCGCATCGAATGCGGCGACCTTCGCAGTGCCGGATCCGGCGATGGTCACATCGGCCCTGCCGGTCATCGATGGTGCCTCGATATCGCCCGAACCGGCCAGCGTGATCGCCCGCAGGCTCGGCATCGTCACGCGCACGGTGGCGTTGCCGCGGTCCCGCCAGCTGTTCTTCTCCCGGCTGATACCGAGCGTGTCCCCGTCGAGCGAGAACCGCAGCGCTTCGACGGCATCGTCGTCGCCGGATACGTCGATATCGAGCGCCGTGCCTTCGCTGACGATAACCGTGTCGGGACCGGCGAGGACAAGCTCGGCCGGTGCGGCACCGGCCATGTCCAGTTCCGACAGGCGCACGCCTTCGCTATCGCCGATCTGGATGTTCATGCCATCGCACCCGGCGACAAGCGCTGCGCCTGCCAGCGCTGCAACGGGTGCAAGACCCTTGAGAAGTCGATGAAGCATCGCGGACAATTCCTTTCTCGATCAATCTGTGTTGCCGATATAATACAGCATCCAGCATTCATCAAGGGATGACAGCAGGGGCGGCGGAAACCCGGCCGCCCCTGCCGTTGGGATCAATGGGCCTTGCGCGGCTCAGCGCGAACAGGTGAGGCGGCCGGAGCCCATCCGGGTCTGCGTGCAGTCGGTCGTTCCGGTGACCACGGCATCGCCGCTGCCGACGATGCTAGCCGACACGCTGTCGTCGGCATTGAAGCGGGCATCGCCGGATCCGGCAATCGTCACATTCGCGGTGGCAAGGCGGAGGCGGTGGCCATCGACTTCGCCGCTGCCGGCGATCGCGATGTGTCCGTCACCCGCCTGGCCGGCAAGACGCAGATCGCCCGATCCTGCCACGGTCGCCTTAAGGTTCCTTGCCGCGATCCGGCCGACCTCGAGGGTCCCCGATCCTGCCACGGTGGCATTGACTTCACGAGCGTCCAAGGTGTCGATGGAAAGGTTGCCCGACCCTGCAAGCGTCACCCCGTCGACCGCGGGGGCTGTCACTTCGATGCGGGCTGTACCTTCGACCTTTTCGCGCTGCCAGCGGCGGCCGATGATCAACTGGTCGCCTTTGACCCTGAAGCGGAGCTCGGCGAGTACGGCGGGGCTGCCGCTGGCCCTGATGCTCCAGCGTTCGCCGCGGGTCACGCTGACATCGTCGCTGCTGGCGAGGGTCACAGACTCGAAGCGGCCGGTACTGGACCACGAGGTGGAAATGCGCTCGCCATCGTCGAGTGTGGAGCGCCACTCCTTCCCGGGATGGGCCTGGGTGGCTGGAACAGCGGCGAGCGCGGCGAGGCCGAGCGAGCAGGCGGCAAGCAAACGAAACATGGCGGTTCTCCCGATTGATGATGGCATGCTTCCCATCATGCGGGGCACAAGTCGAGAACGTTCGTCGACAAGTGTAATCGTTTGGTGGAATCTATCGCACAAACGAAAATGGGGGCGCCTTGCGGCACCCCCATTCGCGAATTTGGAATCGCGCAGCGCTCAGGCGTCTTCGGCGTTCTCGTAATACTGCGGCGCGTGTTCGCGCAGCACGTCGAGGATCTTCTCCAGCGCGGTCGGCTCGTCGGTCTTCTCCATCGCCGCGAGTTCGCGCGCGAGGCGGCTCGAGGCCGCTTCGAAGATCTGGCGTTCCGAATAGCTCTGCTCGGGCTGGTCGTCCGGGCGGAAGAGATCGCGGGTCACCTCGGCAATCAGGACGATCTCGCCGGAATTGATCTTGGCTTCGTATTCCTGGGCCCGGCGCGACCACATGGTGCGCTTGACCTTGGGCTTGCCCTTGAGCGTTTCCATCGCTTCCTTGAGCGTCTTGTCGCTCGACAGCTTACGCATGCCAATCGATTCGACCTTGTTCACCGGAACGCGCAGCGTCATGCGTTCCTTCTCGAAGCGGAGAACGTACAGATCGAGCTGCATTCCGGCGATTTCCTCGCTCTGCAGCTCGATGACACGGCCAACGCCGTGCTTGGGGTAAACAACGTAATCGCCAACGTCGAAGGCATCAGCCTTGCTAGCCATGCAATCTATCCTTTCGTCCGAGCCCGGCCGGGTGCACATCAGTGAAAAGGAAACCCTCGGCCGCAATCCCGGGGGGCGGGAGTGCAGTCTGTTACCAAATGTGACGTGTGCTGGTGGCCTGCCCTTTCAATTCTCACACCTGCCCGGGAGCAAACCGGTGCAGTTGTTGCATTATATAGCATAGCTGTGGGAAAATTGCGAGTCCGTGTCACTTGGCGGCCGGCAGAGGTCAGCGCGCGCCTTGGCGCAGTGCCGCAAGCTCCGCGCCATAGAGCAGCAGGAAGCCGGTTACCCAGAACCAGGTGATCAGGGCAAGCACCGCTCCAAGAGCGCCGTAAGTCGCGTTATAGCTGCCAAAATTCGCGGCATAGAAGCCGAAGGCGATGGTCGCCCCGAGCCATGCGACAGCGAAGAGCAGTGCGCCAGGCCAGATGGCGGCCCACTCCGGCTGCGGGGCATTGGGGGCAAAGCGATAGAGCAGACCGGAGCCTGCCACCGCACCGCTTCCGAGGAACAATGCGCTGGCGATTCCGCCGATCGCACCGTCGAGGCTGGCGAGCGCGGCGCTGCCGGTACCGGCAACCACCAGTCCCGCAAGAGCCACGCCGGTGATGGCAACCGCAACAAGGTTGCCCTTGACGAGGCCCCGCGGCGCGTCCGCATGAAAGACGATGTTGAGCCCGGTCATTAGCGCGCGGGCACCGTTTCGTGCCCCGAACAGCGCAACCGCCAGCGATATGACAAATCCCAGGCCCTTGGCGCCATCTGCACCCGACGCGACCGACTTGACCTGGTCACCGATCAGTTCGGCCGCAGAAGGAGGCAGGTTCGCCGCCAGCGTCGCGAGATGCCCGGCTACGGTTTGCGGATCGGCGAACAGGCCATAGGCCAGGACCAGCGCCCCGAGCGCGGGGACCAGTGCGAGCAAGGCGTAATGCGCGATGCCTGCGGCGACGATACCGATGTTGTTGGCGCTGCCGCGCTGCCACGCCGTCTTCAGGTCAGCGAGCAAGCCTACGATCGATCAGTCGCCTTCGCCGGGCTCGGCCGAGAAGTACTTCTCGAACTTGTCTTCCTCGTCCTTGTGCTCGTCGGCGTCGGCAGGCGCTTCCTTGGACTGGGTGATATTCGGCCATTCGGCGCTGAACTTGGTATTCAGCTCGAGCCATTTTTCAAGCCCGTCCTCGGTATCGGGGAGAATCGCCTCGGCGGGGCATTCGGGCTCGCACACGCCGCAGTCGATGCATTCGCTCGGGTTGATGACGAGCATGTTCTCGCCCTCGTAGAAACAATCGACCGGGCAGACCTCGACGCAGTCGGTGTACTTGCACTTGATGCAGGCGTCGGTGACGACATAGGTCATGGGTAGCGTAATCCCTCGAATGTTTGCTTTGTTCGCGCTG
>JBFOLW010000332.1:0-33532 GCA_040830305.1 Erythrobacter sp. | reverse complement strand
CGCCTTCGGCTATGGCATCCACCGCTGCGTGGGCGCCCGCTTGGCCGAGCTGCAACTGCGGGTCTTACTCGAGGAGCTGCACAAGCGCCGGATGCGCGTGCATGTCGCCGGCGATATCGAGCGCGTACGCGCGAACTTCGTCCACGGCTTCCGCAAGCTCGAAGTCGAAATCACCGAGTTCTGAGGGCCTCTGCGTGTAACCTTTTGTCCGGTTCAAGCGTAGGTTCAGGCGTGGGACACTATCGTTCCGCGCCATGAGCCGACGCTTGATGACCGACCAATCCCTCGATCGCCGCCGCCTGCTGGGCTGGATCGGCGCTTCCGCCAGCTTCGCTGCGCTGACTGCTTGCGGTTCGCAACCGGCACGGGCGAAAGACTTCCCGGTCGAACTGTCCGAAGCTCAGTGGCGCCAGCGGCTGAGCAAGCAGGAGTTTTACATCCTGCGCGAAGCCGGCACCGAGCGCCCCTATTCTTCGCCGCTCAATGACGAGAAGCGCGCTGGCACCTTCGTCTGCGCAGGCTGTGGCAATGCGCTGTACAGTTCGAAAACGAAATATGATTCACGCACCGGCTGGCCGAGTTTCTGGCAGGCGATCGACGAGGGCGCGGTCGGCACCAGCACCGATTACAAGATCGGCTATCCGCGTACCGAGGTACATTGCGCCGATTGCGGCGGGCACCTGGGCCATATTTTCAGTGACGGTCCGCGACCGACGGGCAAACGCCATTGCATCAATGGCGCGGCGATGGATTTCCGTCCCGCCTAGCGCACGCGCCAGACGCGCAGGCCGACGAACTCGCGCACACAGCGATATAGTCCACGCCGCGTTGCCTATGGATTCCCCCCGGTTGGATGCCGACGGGAAGCGAAGGAAAATTGTTGGTGCGAGGTCAACGCGACGGGCGCGAAGCTGACCCGATCAGCCTTGGTCCTGCAGCAGGTAGGGGCATTGCACGTTCGCGGCCATCATTGCGAATTCGCGCAGCGCGAAGGTATCCTCGAATACGAGGCCGTAATTGGCATCCTTGCGCCACCGGACCTTGCACCGGATGTCGGGCAGGAATTCGCAGCTGATCGTCACACGCTGGTCGATCGCGAAGACATGGTCGCATTCGATCCTCGCCCCCTGCTGCGAGATATTCAGGGTAAATGCCTCGGCGCGCCCCGAGAGGGCCGACACCGTAAGCGGGAGCATGATGTTAAGCCGCAGCGCGCGCTTGGGAAATTGCCAGTTCTCGTGGATCAACCGCTCGACTTCGATCGGTTCTAGGAAGGTATAGCTGGCCTCGCAGCCTTCGCCGCGCACGAGTTCGAGCTCGTAGGATTCGCCATTCTGCAGTTCCAGCGCGACGGCGGCATCGGTGGGGAGCGGATGGAAGGTGCGCAGCGACACACCGGTCGCCGAGACATCGCGAATCACGCACACGAATTCGCCCTGACCGCAGACCAGCTTGGCGGCACGGATCAGCGAGGTAAAACGCGGCGCACCGCGTTGCTCCTCGCCACCCGCGGGGCCGCTGCCATCCCTGTCGATTCCGGTGCTGTAATCCATAGCCCCTTCGTTTCCCAAACAAGCGCAGTGTCGCAATGACTGGCCGACCCTGACCTTGGACCAGGCCCCGTTTGGTTCGCGCTAATAGCCTAGTAGGGGTTAATGCCTAGGTAAGCAGAAGAGATTTTTCGCTCGATTGCTGGTGCGGGTGGTGGGACTCGAACCCACACGAGCAAAGCTCAGGGGATTTTAAGTCCCCGGCGTCTACCATTCCGCCACACCCGCCTGCGCCGTGCAGCCCTAGTCGCTGTCCTACGGACGGGCAATTGCCGATCTGGGGTTGGCGGGCGTCCTCAGTCGTTGTTGAGGCGGTTGCGGATGTCCTTGCCCGGCTTGAAGTAGGGCACGCGCTTGGCGGGAACGTCGACCGCTTCCCCGGTGCGCGGGTTGCGGCCCTTGCGCGCCTCGCGCTCACGCGTGGAAAAGGCCCCGAAGCCGCGCAGTTCGACGCGCCCTCCCTCCGTCAGGCGCTGGGCGATCTCCTCGAAAAAAATATCGACCACCTGCTCGACCTCTTCGGCCCGCAGCTCGGGATTGTCCTGGCCAAGCGCGGTTAGAAGTTCGGATCGAATCATTATGACGTCTCCCGGACCGTTAGGTCGCACCAATTGCTGTGCTGCGAGCCCCATCGAAACCGAGTTTTCCGTCCGATTCCAACGCAATGACTGTGCCAGATGCCGCCACTCGTCGCAAGTTCACAATTGTAAATTCCCGCCATGCGACTCACGCATCGGCCAGCAATTCCCTTGCCGAAACGCCCAATCGATGCATTCGCGCGCGGATTTCGGGCCATTCTTCGCTCAGGAATGCCTCGCGTTCCGCCCGGCGCAGGCGATCGGCCGCGCCTTCGACCACATACATGCCCACCCCGCGCTGGACTTCTACCAGGCCGTCGTTCTGAAACTGCTGGTAAGCCTTGGCGACCGTCAGCGGGTTGGCGCCCTGTTCGGCCGCGAGTGCGCGTACCGATGGCAGCATCTCGCCTTCGGCATAGCGTCCGTCGATGATGGCGGCCGCTATCATGTCGCGCAGCTTGAGATAAACCGGCTTCGACTGGTTGCTCATGACATTTTCCCCGAGACAGACTGCATCAGTGCCATAATACACCGGAGCGCGCAAGGTTCCCGCGCGCGCCATTCAGTCGAGCGCAAGGCGGTCACGTGTGTAACTAACGCTTCACATGGGCGCGCGAGGCGCTAGGGTGCGCGCTTCTTCGGGGAGGAGGCCGTGGGTCGCATGGCTTCCTTTGTAATTTCGAGAGGTTAGCCACACATGGCCACGACACAACCGGTTGACGGGGATTCGGCAGGAACGATCCTCGGCCACCCCAAGGGACTTTTCGTCCTGTTTTTCGCCGAGATGTGGGAGCGCTTTTCCTATTACGGGATGCGCGCCCTGCTCATTTTCTACCTGACCAAGCACTGGCTGTTTTCGGACAGCGATGCCGGCATAATCTACGGTGCCTATACGGCGCTGGTCTATATCACTCCGGTCGTCGGCGGTTACCTCGCTGACAAGTATATCGGGCAGCGCAAGGCGGTGCTTTTTGGAGCGATTCTGCTGACGCTGGGTCACTTCTTCATGGCCTTCGAGGGTTCGCCAGGCGCCGGAAACCAAGGCAATCCGGTCATTTACGTATTCTGGTTGGCATTGGCCCTCATCATTGTGGGCTCCGGCTTCCTCAAGGCGAATATTTCGGTGATTGTCGGCCAGCTCTATCCGCGCACCGATGTGCGCCGCGATGGCGCTTACACCATATTCTATATGGGCATTAATATCGGTGCCTTTTTTGGTTCGATCCTGTGTGGATTTATCGGCGAAACTTATGGTTGGGCCTACGGTTTTGGTCTTGCCGGGATCGGCATGCTCGCAGGCCTCGTCGTTTTCGTCTGGGGTAAGCCACTGTTGCTAGGACGCGGCGAACCGTCGCAGGATCTCACCAAGGGACGCGAATGGAGCGTCTATGCGCTAGGCGTCGTGCTGGTCGGCGTTTGCTGGGTTGCCATCCAGTATCAAGACGCGGTCGGAGTTTTCCTCGGCACGTTTGGGGCAGCGCTTGTCTGTTACGTCCTGTCGATCGCGATATTTCAGCTCCCGTACGGCAGTTATTCGAACTCGCCCAGGCCGGCACTGTACAGCTACGCTCTTTCGTCGGCCCTCTTGGTGGTGTCCATGTTCTTCGTGTCCAGCGGTGATGCTGCATGGCGCCTGCCTGCCGTCATCGGCCTAGGCGGTGTGCTGAGCATCATGATCTTGCAGATGATTTCAAAAACAAATCACGATCGCGATCGCATTGTTTCGGCGATGTTCCTCATTATCGTATCGATCATCTTCTGGGCACTGTTCGAACAGGCTGGTTCAAGCCTCAACCTGTTCACGGACCGCCACGTCGACCGAAACTTGCTCGGATTCGAGGTCCCGGCATCGACATTCCAGTCGGTGAATGCGGGATTCATCTTCTTGCTTGCGCCCCTTTTCGCCATCGTTTGGACATGGCTCGGCAGAAAAGGTGCCGAACCTTCAACTCCATTCAAATTTGGTCTCGGCGTTATCCAAGTCGGCCTAGGCTTCTTGGTCTTGGTGTGGGGTGCGAATTCGGTCGGGGTTGACGTCCCGACGCCTGTGATTTTCATTTTCCTGATCTACCTGCTGCACACTACCGGCGAACTGTGCCTGTCGCCTGTCGGCCTTTCGGCGATGAATCGCTTGGCTCCGGCACAGATTGCATCGCTGATCATGGGCACGTGGTTCTTCGCGTCGGCCACGGGTAACTTCGCAGCCGGCCTGATCGCCGCCGCAACCGGCGCCGAAGGCGTCGGCGAAGAGGCCGGCAAGCAGGTCGTCCTCGATGTCTACTCGACCGTCGGCTGGTATGCCGTCGTGATCGGTGTCGGCGTGATGGTCATCAGCCCGCTGGTGAAGAAATTGATGCATCTCGATACGCTCAAGGACGATACTCTCGACCACGACCTCGAGGGCCAGTCCGAAGCAGGTCTGGAAGCGCAAGAAGGCGGCATGCACCCGACCACGCGCGCCTGATCGCGATCGAGGGGATCGTCGGAGCGACGATTTCGCTCGACCAAATTGGATTGACCGGGCGGGCCGGGGCAGCGATGCTCCGGCCCGACTGCATTGGGGGTTCCATGAAAAAACACGTCTTGTTCGCCTGCGCGGCTGCCTTCGCGGTCGCCGGATGCTCAACCACCGGCGGAGGCGATGGCGTAGCCTCCGCTTCCGCGCAGGATTGGGACGCACCGGTTGGCGCCGACGGCAACGCGCCCTTCCCCTCGACCTACACGCCCTATCCCGGGCGCCCCACGGCACTGGTCGGCGCGACGGTCTACGACGGGGCGGGCGGCCGAATCGACAATGGCACGGTGCTGTTCCGCGACGGCAAGGTGGCAGCGGTCGGCGATGCGTCGCTCTCGACCGTGGGCTACGACCGGATCGACGGCAGCGGGAAGTTTGTCACGCCCGGCATCATCGACATCCACTCGCACCTCGGCGACTATCCGACCCCCAGCGTCGATGCCCATTCGGACGGCAACGAAGCGACCAAGCCGATGACCCCCGAAGTCTGGGCGGAACATTCAGTCTGGCCGCAGGACCCGGGCTTCAGCCGCGCGCTGGCCAATGGCGGGATCACCGCGCTGCAGATCCTGCCCGGTTCCGCCAACCTGACGGGCGGCCGCTCGGTCACGCTGAAGAATGTCGCCGCGCGTACGGTGCAGGGCATGAAGTTCCCCGGCGCGCCGTACGGGATGAAGATGGCCTGCGGCGAGAACCCCAAGCGCGTCTATGGCGGCAAGGGGCGCACGCCTTCCACCCGGATGGGCAATTTCGCGGTCAATCGCCAGATGTGGCTCGATGCACAGGCCTATGACGGGAAGAAACGCGACCTGGGCAATGAAACGCTCAAGGGCGTCCTCGATGGCGAGATCCTCGTTCACAACCATTGCTATCGCGCCGACGAGATGGCGCTGGTGATGGATATGGCCAAGGAGATGGGCTACAAGGTTACCGCTTTCCACCACGCGGTCGAAGCCTACAAGATCGGCGACCTGCTGCGCGAGAACGACGTATGCAGCGCGATCTGGGCGGACTGGTACGGCTTCAAGATGGAAGCCTATGACGGCATCCTCGAGAACGCTGCTTTCCTGCGCCAGGCCGGTGCCTGCGTAGTGATCCATTCGGACGATGCAAACGGTATCCAGCGGCTCAACCAGGAGGCCGCGAAGGCGCAGGCCGCCGGCCGCCGGGTGGGGATCGACATCCCCGATGCCGAGGTCATCGGCTGGATCACGCTCAACGCCGCCAAGGCGATGGGTATCGATGCCATGACCGGTAGCCTCGAAGCAGGGAAAATGGCCGATGTAGTGCTGTGGAATGGCGACCCGCTGTCGGTCTACTCGCGACCCGAGAAGGTCTGGATCGACGGCGCGCTGATGTATGACGCGATGGACCGCAAGCGGCGACCGGTGAGTGATTTCGAGCTCGGCCAGCCCGGTGAAGGAGATGTGAAATGAAGCGCGCATTGACCTTTACGGCCGGCCTTGCCGCGCTTGCAATCGCCACTCCTGCCACGGCGCAGGACATTGCAATCACCAATGCCACCGTCGCCACCGGTGACGGATCCGAGCCGGTCGAAGGCGCCACCGTGCTCGTGCGTGACGGCAAGGTGGTGGCCGCGGGGACCGGCGTCACCGTTCCCGCCGGCGTACAGGTGCTCGACGGCAGCGGCGCATGGGTCACTCCCGGGCTCTTCGCGACCATGACCACACTGGGCCTGTGGGACGTCGGCGCGGTCAGCGAGTCCAACGACACGCGCCCGCGCGAGGCCGATTTCAGCGCTGCGCTGGATGTCGCGCCGGCAATCAACCCGGCATCGCAGCATATCGCGATCCATCGCGCAGCGGGGATCACCCGTGCTGCCAGCATGATCCTGCCCGCGGGCGAGATATTCGGCGGACAGGGCGCGATTATCGATCTTGGGGCCGACGGCCAGGCAGTCGTCCGGCCGCGCGCCTTCCAGACCGTGGCCCTGGGCGAATACGGCGCGCGGATCGCAGGCGGCAGCCGCGCGGCAACCTATGTCGCGCTGCGCAACGCGCTGTTCGAAGCGCGGGCCTATGCCAATGGCACCTGGGACGGGGCCGACGCGCAATTGCCGCGCGCCGATGCCGAGGCGCTGGGTGCAGTCATATCCGGTCGCCAGCCGCTGATGGTGGCGGTGGAACGCGCCTCGGACATCCGCACGGTGCTGGAGCTCAAACGCGAATTCTCCAGTCTCGACCTCGTGCTCGTCGGGGCGAGCGAGGGCTGGATGGTCGCGCGCGAGATCGCTGCGGCAGGGGTACCGGTCATCGCCGACGGGCTCGACGATCTCCCGCAGAACTTCGAGGAACTGGGGTCGACGCAAAGCAATGTCGGCCGCATGGTCAAAGCGGGCGTCAAGGTGGCGATCAACGCCTCGGCGATGGAAAACCCGCGCAATCTCAACCAATATGCCGGCAATCTCGTCGCGCTGACCCGCATTCCGGGCGCCGATGGTCTCAGCTGGGGGCAGGCCTTTGCAGCAATCAGTTCGGTCCCTGCTTCGATCAGCGGCATGAGCGGCAGGGCCGGTGTGCTCGCGCCTGGAGCGATGGGCGATCTCGTCATTTGGGACGGCGACCCGCTCGAAGTTGGCTCGATGCCGGTAAAGGTCTTTATCGACGGTATCGAGCAGCCGCTCGACAACCACCAGAGCCGCTTGAAGGACCGCTATCGCGATCTCGACGAAAGCGACCTGCCGAAAGCTTACGATTGGTAAGGACACGAAGGAAATGCGTACCACCCTGCTTGCGCTCGGCGCGGCGGCCGCAGCGGTCGGCTTCCATGCACTCTCGGCGCAGGATACTCCCGACCGCTCGCAGGACATTGCCTGGATGAACGCGCAACAGGCCTATCTTGCAGGCCTGTCGCGCGACGAAGGCTGGCGCGTGATGCCGGGCGGGCTCAAATGGCGCTACGTCGAATATGCCGCGAGCGAGATGAAGCCGCGGGTCGAGGACACAGTGACAGTGCACTATGCGGGCACCTTCATCGATGGCGAGACCTTCGATTCCAGCTTCGAGCGCGGCGAACCTGCAACCTTCCCGCTGGGCCGGCTGATCAAGGCCTGGCAGATGGCAATCCCCGAAATGGGCGTCGGTGACACGATCGAAATCGCCGCGCCGGCGGACCTTGCATATGGCGCAAGCGGGAAGGGACCGATTCCCGGTGGTGCGACCCTGCTGTTCAAGGTGAAGCTGATCGGCATCGAAGGCCGCTGATCACGCGCCCTTGCCGGGTCTTGCGAACCTGATAGCTTCCCCCCGACCTTGGGGGAGGAATTGATGGACCCGATGCTTTCACTGATCTCCGGGTCGCTCGCTTTCGTGGGCACGCATTTCGCGCTTTCGCATCCACTGAGGGGACCGCTCGTCGGTGTCATCGGCGAGAACGGCTTTCGCGGGCTCTACTCGCTGGTTGCGCTGGCGACCTTCGTCTGGGCGGTGCTCGCCTTTCGCGCGGTCGGGCCTGGGGGCGTACCGTTGTGGAACGGCATGGGCGATGTGATCTGGTTGGCTGCGACGGCAATAATGCTGGTCGCCTCGGTGCTGTTCGCAGGCAGCCTCGTGCGCAATCCGGCATTGCCCGACCCGAATGCCGCGAGCAATGCGGCACTGCCGGTACACGGCGTCTTCCACGTCACGCGCCATCCGATGATGTGGAGCTTTGTGTTGTGGGCGGCGATGCACATCCTCACGAGCCCGACCCCGCGCCAGATTGTTCTGGCAGGCGCGCTAGGCTTCCTCGCGCTGGTCGGCGCGCATCTGCAGGATCGCAAGAAGGAAGCACTGATGGGCGAGGCTTGGGCGGACTGGGAAAGCCGGACGCATTTCTGGCCCCGCCCCTCGGGCTTTGCCAAGGCGGGGACCGCCGCCTGGATCGGCGGGATCGTCATCTGGCTCGCTGCAACCTACGCCCATATCCACGCCAACGGGATCCCTGCCGGGATCTGGCGCTGGGTCGGGTGAGCTAGCCCCCGGTGAAACGCGGAGCGCGCTTCTCGAGCAACGCGTCGATGCCCTCCATGTGATCCTCGGTCAGGTGCATCAGCGCCTGCGTATTGGCGGCCATCTCGAGCGCGCTGTCATAGGAGATCGAACGCCCCTGCCGCATCAGGTTCTTCGCCTGTCGCAGAGCATGCGGAGGCATGGCGCCGACCCTGCCTGCGAGCGCCCGGGCTTCGTCCATTAGCACCTCGCCGTCGACCACGCGGCTCACCAGGCCCCAGTCGCGCGCGGTCGCGGCATCGATCACGTCGCCGGTATAGAACAGTTCCGCCGCGCGCGCCTCGCCGATGATGCGCGGGAGGATCCACGTGCCGCCATCGCCCGGGATGATGCCGAGCTTGAGGAATGTCACACCGAATTTCGCCCGGTCGCTGGCGATACGCATGTCGGCAAGGCAGGCGAGGTCGCAGCCGAGCCCGATCGCCGGGCCGTTGACCGCGGCGATGAGCGGCACGCGCAGGCCATAGAGCGCGCGCAGCACCTTGTGGATGTTATTGCGGTAGCCGTCGGAGATCTCCGGCGCGGTCCCGCCGAACGTCCCCGTCCGCTCCTTCATTGCCTTGATGTCGCCGCCCGCGCTAAACGCACGCCCAGCGCCAGTCAGGATGACGCAGCGCACATCCATGTTCGCGTTGATCGCATCGCAAGCCGCGGCGAAAGCATCCCCATCGCCAGCGGCGCCGAGCGGATTCATCGTCTCGGGCCGGTTGAGCGTAAGCGTGGTGATGTGATCGGCGGTGTCGATCGTGAGCAGGCTCATGGGCGAGTGTCCTCCAGAGTATGCCGGTCGAGGAAGGCGAGTACGGCCTCTTCGGCAACCTCATGCCATGCGAGATCGTGTCCGTAACCGGAAAAAATGCGCAGTTCGGCCGCCGGGTTGGCCGCTGCCAGCTGCTCGGCATGCGCCGGCGGGATGAGCGTGTCGGCATCGCCGTGCAGTATCAACACCGGCGCTTTGACATCGCCCAGCTTGTCCGCGTTCTCGTAGCGGTCACGGAGCAGCAGGCCGGTTGGCAGCCAGCGGAACTTCTCGCCGGCGAGCTGACGCAGGCTTGCGAAAGGCGAGATCAGCACCAAGGCTGCGGCTTCGACCTCGCTCGCCATCTGGACTGCGACACCCGATCCGATCGAATTGCCGATCAGCACGAGGCCTTCCGGTTCGACCCCGCGTCCGTTCAGGAACGCGATAGCCGCCCTGCCATCGCGGTAGAGTCCTTCTTCGCTCGGATTGCCGGGATTGCCGCGATAGCCGCGGTACTCCGCCGCCAGCACGCCGTACCCTTCGGGTACCAGCCGGTCGGTCGCAACGACGCTGGACACCCAGTCCGCGCCGTTGCCGTGGAAATAGACGATGGTCGGGAAGCCCGACCGGGCCGCGCGATAACCGGCTGTAAGGCCGAGGCCGTCCGCCGTGCGATAGGAAACTTCCTCGAACCCGCCCGTCGTCGGCCCGATCGCACGCGGGGCGGGATAGATCAGCGCGCCCTGCGCCAGGTAGAGCATGGCGACGAGAGCGAGATAAGCGACCGCGAATGTTGCCAGCGCGGTTGTCACGAAGTGCGCCAGCCGCTTGCCAATCAGGCCCGCGCCTCTTCGACGCCCGCGCTATTGTGCCGTAGTGCACCCAGCACCGTGTCGACGATATGCGGCGCGTTGAGGCCGGCCTCGTCATACTGCTTCTCGGGCGCGTCCTGGTCCTGGAACAGGTCGGGAAGGCGCATGGTGCGAACCTTGAGCCCGCCATCGGTGAGCCCGCTGTCGCTGGCAAAGGTCAGCACATGCGCGCCGAGGCCGCCCACCGCACCTTCCTCGATCGTCACCACGACCTCGTGCGTGCGCATCAGCTTCTCGATCAGCGCGGTGTCGAGCGGCTTGGCAAAGCGCATATCTGCGACCGTGGTCGACAGACCCTTGGCTTCGAGCTGGTCGGCGGCTTTCTTGGCCTCTTCCAGACGCGCGCCAAGCGACAGGATCGCGACCTTGCTGCCTTCGCGCACCACGCGGCCTTTGCCGATTTCCAGCTTCTCGAGGGTCTCCGGAATTTCGACGCCCGTGCCAGCACCGCGCGGATAGCGAAAGGCGATGGGTCCTGCGTCATATTCGGCAGCCGTGTAGGTCATATGCGCCAGCTCGGCCTCGTCGGCAGCGGCCATCACCACCATGTTGGGCAGCGTCGCAAGATAGGTGATATCGAAGGCGCCGGCATGCGTGCAGCCGTCGGCACCTACAAGCCCCGCACGGTCGATGGCGAAGCGCACGGGCAGGTTCTGGATTGCCACGTCGTGGACCACCTGGTCGTAGGCGCGCTGGAGGAAGGTCGAATAGATCGCCGCGAAAGGACGCATGCCTTCGGCTGCGAGCCCCGCCGCGAAGGTCACGCCATGCTGTTCGGCAATCCCGACGTCAAAGGCCCTATCAGGATGCGCCTTGGCGAATTTGTCGACGCCCGTGCCCGATGGCATTGCCGCCGTGATCGCGCAGATGCGCGGATCGTCGTTGGCCAGCCTGGCCAGCGTTTCGCCGAAGACGTTCTGGTAGGCGGGCGGGCCGCCCGAGCTCTTCTTCTGCTCGCCGGTGACCACATCGAACTTGGCGACGCCGTGGTATTTGTCGGCGCTGTTTTCCGCCGGAGCGTAGCCCTTGCCCTTCTGCGTCACGACATGGATCAGCACGGGGCCCTGCTCGCTATCGCGCACGTTCTCCAGCACCGGGAGGAGGTGGTCGAGATTGTGCCCGTCGATCGGGCCGACATAATAGAACCCGAGCTCCTCGAACAGCGTGCCGCCGGTGACCATGCCGCGGGCGTATTCCTCGGCCTTTTCTAGACCCGAATGCACCTTGCGGCTGAGCTTCTTGGAGATGCGCGAGGCGAGGCTGCGCAATCCGAGATACTCGCTGCTCGAAACGGTCCGCGCGAGGTAGGCCGACAGGCCGCCCACGGGGGGCGCAATCGACATGTCGTTGTCGTTGAGGATGACCACCAGCCGATTGCCTGCCTGCTCGGCGTTGTTCATCGCTTCATAGGCCATCCCAGCGCTCATCGCGCCGTCACCGATGACTGCGATCCCGCGGCCGGGCTTGCCCTGCATCTTGTTCGCCATGGCGAAGCCGAGCGCGGCCGAGATCGAGGTCGAGCTGTGCGCGGCACCAAAGGGATCGTATTCGCTTTCCGCGCGCTTGGTGAAGCCGCTCAGCCCGCCGCCTTGGCGCAGCGTCCGGATGCGGTCGCGCCTGCCAGTGAGGATTTTGTGCGGGTAGCACTGGTGGCCGACATCCCAAATCAGCTTGTCGGTCGGCGTGTCGAAAACATAGTGTATCGCGGTGGTCAGTTCGACCACGCCGAGCCCCGACCCGAGGTGTCCGCCGGTCGTGCCGACCGCATCGATCATCTCGGCGCGCAATTCGTCGGAAAGCTGGCGAAGCTGGTCCTTCTTCAGCTTGCGCAGGTCGGCGGGGGTATTGACCGTGTCGAGCAACGGCGTCTTCGGGGGGGTCGTCATGGCGGAATCCCTACACCCGTAAAACGCAACTGTCGATGAACGCTTTGTCGATGTGAAGAAACGCTTGGGCGCTGTTCATCGCGCGCAATCGTCGCACAATCCGCGGAGCTCGACCACCGGGCGGACATCGGTGAAACCCGCATCCTTGCCCGCCTCGCGAAGCGCGCCCGTGACGCGTTCGTCGTCGATATGCGTGGCCTTGCCGCAATCGTCGCAGATCAGGAAAATGCAATCATGCCGGCAGCCCGGGTGGGTATTGACCAGATAGGCGTTGGCGCTCTCGATCCGGTTGGCGAGATTGGTCCGCACGAACAGGTCGAGGATCCGGTAGACGCTGTTGGGCGCGACGCGCTTGCCGCGCGACCTGGAGAGGTTGTCGGCAATGTCGTAAGCGCTGGCCGGCTTGTCGTGCCGCGCAAGCTCCTCGAACACCGACTGACGCATGCCCGTCCATTGCTCGCCGCTGTCGGTAAGCGTGTGACGCGCGGCAACGATCAGGTCGTCGCCCTCGTGTTCGGTATGTGCGTGTGCGTGTCCGGCCATGCGGCTAGAAGTAGGACGCACCGCGCGCCCACGCAAGCTAGCCGGGCTGGAAGCTGGCCGAATAGACGCCCGGATACATCGCCTTCAGGGCCTTCACCTTGGGCGCATCCCACCGGACGATATACCCGTGGCGCGGGTTCTTCAGCATGAAGTCCTGATGATAGGTCTCGGCCGGGTAGAAGGTCTTGGCCTTTTCGATCCTCGTTACGATCGGCTTCGACCACAGGGCTGCGGAGCGCAACTGTTGCAGATAGGCGGTCGCCACCGCTGCCTGTTCGCGCGATTGCGGGACCAGCGCACTGCGATAATGCGCCCCGACATCGGGGCCCTGGCGGTTGAGCTGGGTGGGGTCGGCGACGACCGAGAAAAAGATACGCAGGAGCTGGTCGTAGCGGATGACCTTGGGATCGTAGACGACCTTCACCGCCTCGGCGTGGTCGGTGATTCCGGAGGAGACGAGCTTGTAGTCCGCCTGGCGCTTAGTCCCGCCATGATAGCCCGAAATCGCGCTTTTCACGCCTTTGACATGGCTGAAAACGCCTTCGACGCCCCAAAAGCAGCCACCCGCGAAGATCGCGGTCTTGAGGCCCACGCCTTCATCGGCCACGCGCAATGCCGCGGGCGCCGCGACTGCCTTTTCGGCAGCGATCGCCGGCTCCTGACAGGCGGATGCGCCCAGGGCGAGTGCGGCGGCGGCAAGGGCAGCCTGCAGCCGCATCACAAGATCGAGGCGATCAGCTGCGGAACGGCTGAGAGGATATCGCTGCTGTTAGTCAGCAGGACAACGACTGCCCCGGCACCGAAACCGATGCCGAAATTGCGATAGAGGTCGGGAATGAAGAGGGCCATGCTGTGTCTTTCGTCAGTCTTGCCGACGTGGTTACACACGCTGTCATTGCAACGTGCTTAATCGAATTGTTGTGATCGGTTCAGGCGATGAGACGCCTGCGCCCGGCTCAGTGGCGGAAGTGACGCATCCCCGTGAAGACCATGGCAAGGCCCTTCTCGTCCGCCGCCGCGATCACTTCCTCGTCGCGGATCGATCCGCCCGGCTGGATGATCGCAGTCGCGCCCGCTTCGGCTGCGGCGAGCAGGCCGTCGGCGAAGGGGAAGAAGGCGTCGGATGCCACGGCGCTGCCAACGGTGCGGCTCTCGGCCCAACCGTATTTTTCGGCAGCCTCGGCAGCTTTCATTGCAGCGATGCGGCTGGAATCGCGGCGGTTCATCTGGCCCGCGCCGATGCCTGCGGTCGCACCATCCTTGGCATAGACGATCGCGTTCGACTTGACGTGCCGCGCCACGGTCCAGGCGAACAGGCAATCCTTGAGTTCCTGCTGCGTCGGCGCGCGCTGCGTAACTACCTTGAGATCGGCTTCGCTGATCGCGCCATTGTCGCGTGTCTGCACCAGCAGCCCGCCGGTGATCGGCTTGACCGCCAGTCCGCCGCGACGCGGATCGGGCAGGTCGCCGGTGACCAGCAGGCGCAGGTTCTTCTTTTTGGCGAAGGCCTCGCGCGCCTCGTCCGAAACCGAGGGCGCGATGACGACTTCGGTGAATATCTCGCAGATCGCGCGCGCGGTCTCGCCGTCGAGTTCGGCATTGACCGCAACGATCCCGCCGAAGGCCGACACGCTGTCGCAGGCGAGCGCCTCGTTCCAGGCATCCAGCAGGGTATCGGCCTGCGCCACGCCGCACGGGTTGGCGTGCTTGACGATCACCACCGCCGGTTCGCCGTCCTTGAATTCGGCGCACAGTTCCAGTGCGGCGTCGGCATCGTTGTAATTGTTGTAGCTGAGCTCCTTGCCCTGCAACTGTTCGGCTTGCGCGATGCCCTGCGCGTGCGGACCGGATGGCGTGTAGAGCGCGGCCTTCTGGTGCGGGTTCTCGCCATAGCGCAGTTCGACCGGTGCCTTGCCGTTGACCGCGAGGAAATCGGGGAACAGCTGCTGCTGGTCGGCGAAGGCAAACCACTGGCTGATCATCGAATCGTAAGCCGCGGTCGCGGCGAAGGCCTTGGCGGCACATTTGCGGCGGAAGTCGAGCGAGGTTGCGCCGGTCGCGTCCAGTTCTCCCACCAGCGTTTCGTAATCGGCCGGATCGGTGACGATGGTGACGAACTGGTGGTTCTTCGCCGCACTCCGCACCATCGAAGGGCCGCCGATATCGATGTTCTCGATGATCTCGTCACGCTCCGCGCCGCGCATCACGGTGGCTTCGAAGGGGTAAAGATTGACCACCACCAGATCGATCGCACCGATCGCATGGTCTTCCATCGCGGCGGCATGATCGGGATTGTCGCGCACGGCGAGCAATCCGCCATGGACCATCGGATGGAGCGTCTTCACGCGGCCATCCATCATCTCGGGAAAACCGGTCAGATCGGAGACATCCTTCACCTCCAGGCCTGCCTCGCGCAGCGCCCTTGCGGTGCCGCCGGTCGATACCAGCTCCACGTCCTTCGCGGCCAGCGCCTTGCCCAGATCCACCAAGCCGGTCTTGTCGGACACCGAAAGCAGTGCCCGCTTGATCGCCACGTCGGTCATGAAATTTATCCCATGCGTTTGAGCAGCCAGGGGAAACGTCCCCCGCTGCGCGATGTCAGTCCTTCGACGACCAGCTGCTTGGTTGCGCGCGGGCGGCCCTGCCCGTCGACCCAGAGGCTGTCCTCGATCGCGATGTGCGCCTCGCCGCTATCGCCTCCGAGGCGGAATTGCCAGTAGCTTCCGTCGGGCAGCGCCAGTCCGGCACCGCGCCGGTCGTCCGAAAGACCCGCCTCGATGCCGTGGCCGAGGTGGAAACGGATAGCGAATGCGATCTTCCCGCGCTTGCCCTGCCGCCCCGAGGGCTCGAGCGTGTCTTCGCCCGAAAGCCCGCTCCCATCGGCTCCGAGCAGCAGCGTGCGTCGGTGGATCAGGCCGTAGCGCGCGGCATATCCGTTGTGCGAGGCTTCGAGCCGCACGGCATCGCGCCCCTTCTGCTTAACCGTCGTGCGCGCGATATCGACTTCTTCGACGCCCTTGCCGATCTGCCCCTTGATCAGGACCGCGGTCGAATTGGCATCGTCGAGCACCAGCGAGGAATGCGCCGCCGTGCCGCGAAGCCCCTGTTCGATGCGGATGGGCACCAACCCTCCGGCCAGCTCGCCGCCGCCACAGTTGACGATAATGCGCTGTTCGCCATGCGACAATTCGAATGCCAGCGTCGAGGCGCAGCCATAGCGCGCATGGCGTGCACGGGGCGGAGGGGCAGCGTCGAGGACCATCACGGCTTTGCCGGCGTCGACCCGCTGGTAACCCCAGTGCTTGCTTTCCTTGCCCGGCCGCGCGCGGATCCCGCTGGCCGCGATCAGCATGTCGAGCCGTGCTGCCGATGTAGCACCGCCACCCTGCCAGCTACCCAGCCCGCGGTCGCCCATCCGCAACGCCAACAGCGGCGGGACGAGCAGGCCGAGCATCGTCTCGAGCGCGGGGGGAGGGTCGCGATCGGCCGCCTCGTAGCAGGCGCGCAGGTCGACCAGCAACGCGATCGCCTCCATTTGCGCGAGCGGGCTACGCGACAGGACCCCGCCATCCTCGCTCACCAGTTCGCCCAGTGCGCGCAGCAGGCCTGCTTCGCCGAACAGGCGACGCGGGCGGCCATCGGGCAACAGCAAACCGGCGGCGACTATCGCGCACCAACCAGCCACCTGACCAAGGCCGTCTTCGGCGCGGGCCACCTGTCGGTCGAGAAAGCGCGCAGTCGCTTCCATCGCGTCGAGCGCCCGGCTGCGCAGCTTGGCATCCCCGCCGAGCAATAGAGGGGCATGAACCAGCCAGCCGAGCAGCCGCAACCCGGCATGTTCGACACTCCAGGCAGGCCCCTTTGCGGGGACTGGATTGGCCTTGAGCCAGCGCGCCAAGAGCTTCTCACCTGTGCCTGCACACTCCTCGCGCGGGGCGCATTCCCCCAGATCGCGTAGCCAAGTAAAGCCATGTACGGCGCGCTGAACCGGCGGAGTCAGCGGCGCATTGCTTGCCAGCTCGACCTTGTCGATCGGCACCTTCAGGCCATGGATCAGGAACTGCCCGGCACGAAGCGCCATTCCCGCCGCTCGCTCGCCTTCGAGCGGGCTGGAGACGGTTGCCAACAAACGCGGTGCGGCCGGCTTGCGCAGCGGCGCGGCAAGGACCGATCCGGGCACACCCAGCCGGTAGGCCCAGCGCACCATGCTGTCGACCGGACCCGCGCGTGGCGGCTGGAAATCGGACAGCACCAGTGCGCGCGCCGGTTCCAGCGGGATTGCCTCTGGCAGCGGCGGCAGCTGGTCGACCAAGGGCTCTTCCATCCCCTTCAGCGGCAGCGCTGGCGCCGCTTCGCTTTCGGCGGGGGCGGTCTCGGCGCGCGCGAAGGTCCGGGTAGCCTGGCTCACACGCGCCCCTTGAGTGCAGCGATATTGGCCGCGTACTGGTCCGGCCCGCCCTTGAAAGTAGCCGAGCCCGCGACGAGCACATCCGCTCCGGCATCAACGCACAGCCGGGCGGTGTCGGTATTCACGCCGCCGTCCACTTCGAGGTGGATCGGTTTGCCCAGCGCATCGATACGCTTGCGGATTGCCTCAACCTTCCGCAGCTGCGAGTGGATGAAGCTCTGCCCGCCGAAACCCGGGTTTACGCTCATCACGAGCACGAGATCGACATCTTCGAGAATGTAGTCGAGCGCTTCCACGGGCGTACCGGGATTGAGCACGACTCCCGCCTTCTTGCCGAGATTCGATATCGCCTGCAATGTGCGGTGGATGTGCGGCCCTGCCTCGGGATGTACAGTAATGATATCCGCCCCAGCCTCGGCGAAAGCCTCCAGATAGGGGTCGATCGGCGCGATCATCAGGTGAACGTCGAAGGGCTTGTCCGAATGCGGACGCAGCGCCTTAACGACTGCCGGGCCGATGGTGATGTTGGGCACGTAATGTCCGTCCATCACATCGACATGGATCCAGTCGGCACCGGCGGCGTCGATCGCACGGATTTCCTCGCCCAGCGCGGCAAAATCGGCGGACAGGATGGAGGGGGAAATCAGCGGGGTGGTCATGCGCGCACGGAACCTTGGATCGCGAAGAGCCTGGGCAAGCCCTACGCGCGCGAAAGGAGGGTTAACAAGCGAGTTGCCGGAGCTTTTCCACATGGGCCTGACGGGACTGCATCGCCGGTTTGCAAGCTAACCCGCGCGTGAATGAATGATGCGCATGAGAGAAATTCAGCCGCAATTCAGCGCAACTTGCTAAATAGCCCCCATATCACGGGACGTTGAGCCCGTTTGTCCGGGCGCGAGGCTGCGGACTTTCACGCTTTTACGACGGATTTTGACTATGGATCGCAGAAACCTGATCGTTGCCGGCATAGCCGGGCTTGCTCTTGCGGGACTCGCGGCGCCTTCCCCGGCCGAGGCGCAATACCGCCAGAAGATCCGGCACGATGCCAGCAAATGTGCCGCAGGTGGCGGGCCCGCGGTTTGGGTCACCATCAACGACATCAAGGAGAGCAAGGGCACCATCCGCGTCCAGAGCTATCGCGGAACCAAGGAAGACTGGCTCGAGAAGGGCCGCTGGATCTACCGGATAGAAGCCCCCGCCAAGGCCGGGTCGATGACTTTCTGCATGCCGCTGCCTGCGCCAGGGACTTACGGCATCGCGGCGCGCCACGACATCAATGGCAATGGCAAGACCGACATTTTCGCCGATGGCGGAGCGATGTCGAACAATCCCAGCATCAACATCTTCAATCTCGGCAAGCCGAGCTACAGGAAGACCGCCTTCGAGGTTGGCCCAGGAGTCAAGACGATGTCGATCCGGATGCGCTATCGCTGATTGCGGCGCTTGCGCATCAGTTCGAGCAGCGCCCCGGGCGCGGCGAGCAACGGATGTTTCGCGCGAAACGGCGTGACCTCCAGCGCGATGCCCGTGTGACGATGAAGCTTCCACGCGGCATAATCCGCTGCCCCCTCGAACGTCGTGGTCGCCTTGGCCAGCCGCAACAGGTTGAGCGGCTTGCCGAGCTGCGCGCGGCTGCGCCACCACGAAAGGGTCCGGCTCCGTTCCGCATCGCCAAGCATGGGTATGAGGATTGATCCTTCGCGATCGTAGTCGATCCCTGCGGCATCCCACGCCAGCGGGAGCAATCCGTCGAAATGCTCTGCATTCACCTCGAGAATGGAGTTTTCGCGGCCCGGCTTCTCCACGCGAAACTCGGCCTCGTAAGTCGCGCGGAACAGCGCGCGCCAATAGTCCTCTGCGGTCCCGCTTGCCGGTCCGGCCGCTGCCGCCAGTCTGGCCGCGGTGGTTGCAGCGGAAGCCAGCGCTTCGAGCACCGCTTGGCGAGCCCGGTCATCCGACTGCCAGATCAATGCGCAGGGCTGGACGAACCGCGCCCATATCGTGGTGTCGCGCGATTGCCCGCTCGCCGCCCGCGCGAATTGCTCGAGCGACATGGTGGCGATCTTCGCACGCAGGCGCTCGCCTCCGTGATCCCATTCCCGGTAGCTTACCCGCGGCCAGATCCGCTCGCGTTGGGGGCCTGGTAGCAGGACATAGAAATCGAGCACGCCCTCGAGCGATCCGGTCCGCAGATTGGAACCATAGAACAGCACCGCCAGCGCACCCGCCTCGTCGCCGAGCAGGCGCGCGTAGGCCGCGACCTCGCTACGCACCGGCCGGTCGAGCGCGGTGCCGATCCGTTGCAGCAGCGTATCGGTCACACGCTGATGAAGGTCAGTTCGGGTCCTTGGGCAACGCTATAGCTGCCCGGAGGGAATGCCTCGCCATCGAGTATGACCGGTTCGGCCACCTCGATCGAGAAAGCCTCGGCATCGAGCTGGTGGAACCCGGCCGCGGCCAGCCAGCGCGGACGCCACCCCATGAATATGGCCGGCAGAACAGCGAGCAGGCGTCGGCGCGGGCGGTCGAGCACGGACAGCTTCAGTCCCGGACGCGGCCGTCCGAACAACTGGACGCCCATCGGCATCCGTTCGAGTGTTGACGCGAGCAGGACGCTGCGCCGCGCGGGATCGCCATATTCCGATCGCGGTAGCGGATTGCCCTTCGGTAGAAAGCGCAAGTCCATCGGCGTTCCGCGACGCCACTTGTTGCGATCGGTCCCGAACAGCGCCTGAAGCACGCCCCATGCGCCCGTGGCTCCGACCGCAAGGCTGTTGAAGAAGCCGAGCGAATGCGCGTCCTGACCGGCTTCGATACCCAGCGTGAAGGCGCCGGCACCGAAAATGAACCCGAGCATGGCCGGATCGTTCTCGTCGGAACGCCCGATTGCCAACGGTCGGCGGATCACCCGTCGGCCTGAATGATAGGCTTCGAGTGCAGCTTCCAGCGGCCAGTCGGCTGGCGCGCCGAGATCGACATTGAGCGCGTTGGTCTTCCCCTTGGGCAAGACCGCAATAGCAGGCCAGCGATCGCCGAAGACTGCCTGCCCCATCGTCAGCACGTCGCGAACAGTACCATCGCCGCCGTTGATGATGAGGAAGTCGATTTCCGCTCGCGCGAACCCGCCGAGCGCATCGGCGATCTCGTCGCGCGTGCTCGGCTGGGCGACGGAGATGCGGTCCGAACCGGTGCAGGCAAGGTCCTGGCCCTTGTTGCGGTGGCTGCGCGGATTGTAGATGATTCCGACGCGCGGCTCTGAAACGCGGGGCGCACGGTAGATCGACCGGCGTTTGTGCGCCGCCATCGCGCTTTGCCGATGAGGCAGGCTGTCGAAATTGTAGATTACCCGGTCCATGAACCCTGTGCCTTAGTCGCCTCCGCCTCCGCCTACCTAATGGATTTTCGCGGAATTGTAATAGCGACGCCCCGCTTTCGCCGCGCGACGCCGACCTGGATAGCGACCCGATGAACCGCACCAAGCGCCATTTGGTCGCCTGCGTGGTACGGTTTCGCCGCGCTCGCTCGACAGTCTAAGTGCTGCCTATTTCATCCAGCACCCCGCCGATAGCGGCATAGACCGCGTCGAGCTGGTCGGCAGTGATGCAATAGGGGGGCATTACGTAGACCGTATTGCCGAGCGGCCGCAGGAGAACTCCGCGCTCGCGGAACATCGACAGCATGCGCGGAGCCAGACCGGACAGATAGCCGTCCGCCTCGCCAACGTCGAAGGCGGCGATCGTCCCCATCTGGCGCGGCTGGTGGACCGCAGCACGGCGCGCGAGGTTTGCCAGTCGTTCGGCCTGTCGTGCCGTCAGGGTCGCGATCCGCTCTTCTACTGGCTCCTCGCGCCAAATGGCGAGATTGGCATTGGCTGCTGCGCAGGCGATCGGGTTGGCGGTATAGCTCGACGAGTGGAAGAACATCTGCGCGCGATCGGTGCTGCAATGCGCGGCAAAGATCGGCTCGCTGGCCAACGTCACCGCAAGCGGCACGGCGCCGCCGGTCAACCCCTTCGACAGGCACAGGATATCGGGCTCGATACCCGCCTGTTCGCAGGCCAGCATGGTGCCCGTGCGGCCCCAGCCGGTCATCACCTCGTCGGCAATGAACAGCGTCCCATGTGCCGCGGAGATGCGGCGCATCTCGGCGAGGGTCTCGGCGCGGTACATCAGCATGCCGCCTGCGCCGAGCACGAGCGGCTCGACCACGAAGGCGGCCGCTCCGGCCTTGCAAGCCTGCTCCAGCGCATCGAGGGTCGCCTGCTCCGCACCATCGCGCGGGAAAGGTATCGAAGTCACGTCGAACAGCAGCGGCTGATAGGCGCGGTTGAACGCCCCGCGCGCACCGACCGACATCGTGCCGATCGTGTCGCCGTGATAGCCATTGTCCATGACGACAATGCCCTGACGCGCCTCGCCGCGATGCAGCCAGTAGCCGAGCGCCATTTTGAGCGCGACTTCGACACTGGTCGAGCCCGAGTCCGAAAAGAACACCCGCGTCAGGCTTGTCGGCATCATCGATCGCAATCCGGCGGCGAGCTCTTCTGCCGGTTGATGCGTCCAGCCGGCGAAGATGATCTGGTCGAGCCGGGCCGCCTGTTCGGCGATGTCAGCGGCCAGCTTTGGGTGCGCATGACCGTGTGTCGTCACCCACCACGATGAGATCGCATCGATCACCTCGGTGCCATCGTCGGTGTAGAGCACCGCACCCTCGGCCCGCGCGACTTCGGGAATGGGCTCGCCCAGCCCGTGCTGCGTAAACGGATGCCAGATAGACGAGTTGGTCACGTAAAGTCCTCAAGGTCGAAACTGGCGGCAAAGGCTGCCGCGAGGCGCTCGCTATCGAGCCGGTCGATCATTGGCAGGCGACCGAGCCGAGTGACGTTGCCGATGGCGCAGATCGTGGCTTCGCTATCGTCCTGCGGCTCGCCGACGAACGCTAAACCGATGATCGCTACGCCGCGCGCGCGCAGCGCCTCAATGGTCAGCAGGCTGTGGTTGATCGTGCCGAGGGCGGTCCGAGCGACGATTATCACAGGCGCGCCCCACTGCGCGAAGAGATCGGCATAGAGCAGTTCGCGCGTCACCGGCACCAGTGCGCCCCCCGCTCCCTCGACCACCAAGCGTCCGTCGAGCTGCGGCAATGCAAGTCGCGCAGGGTCGATCGAAACCTGGTCGAGCTCCGCCGCATGATGCGGCGAACACGGCGTCGTCAGGCGATAGGCCTCCGGGACGATGCGCCCGGCAGGCACCCCCAGCGACGCGACCCGGGCCGCGTCGCCGCCATCTTCAAGACCCGCCTGCACTGGTTTCCAGTAGTGCGCGCCGAGCGCTGCAGCGAGCCCCGCGGCGAACACCGTCTTGCCGACATCGGTATCGGTCCCCGTCACGACGATTGTCCGCTTCACAACAAATCCTCCAAGGCCTCTGAGAGCGCAGCGATCGACTGCGCGTCGCTGTTGAGCGTGATCGACAGGCGAAGCCGCGCGCTGCCGGCAGGTACGGTGGGCGGGCGAACCCCACGCACATCGAACCCCCGCGCCTGAAGCGCCGCTGCGATTTCCATCGTGCGTGCGTCCTCGCCGATTACGACCGGCTGGATCTGGGAACCACTCGGAGCGATTCCGAGCCTGGCGACCGCTGCACCCGCCCCCGTGACCAATCCGGCCAGCCGCGCCCGCCGATCGTCGGCGTCAGCGACAATATCGAGCGCCGCCTGCGCAACCGCGGCCATCAGCGGCGAGGGTGCGGTCGAGAAGATGAAGCCGCGGCCGCGGTTGACGAGGAACTCGCGGATGATCTTCGGCCCCAGCACCAGCGCGCCCTCGCAGCCCAGCGCCTTGCCGCAGGTCGCCAGCACGATGGCGTTCTCCTGCCCATGGAGGTCGGCCGCGAGCCCGCGCCCCTGCGGCCCGAACACCCCCACAGCATGCGCTTCGTCGGCCAACAGCATCGCGCCCTCGCGCCGCGCGAGCTCGGCGAATTCGGCGACCGGGGCGCGGTCACCATCCATACTGTACAGCGTCTCGAACGCGATCCACGGCGTGCCGCGTCCACCTCTCGCCCGCCAGCCAGCGATCGCATCGGCTGCGGACTGAACGTCGTTATGCACGAAAGCCCTGCTTGGTGCCCGCGACAGGCGCATGCCCTCATGCGCGCTGGCATGAACCAAGTCGTCGTAGAGGATCAGGTCCTCCGTTTGCGGCAGCGTGGCGAACAGCAGGCTGTTTGCGGCAAAACCCGATCCGAGGAACAGCGCCGAAGGCGCGCCGAAAAACGCCGCGGCGCGTGCCTCAAGCGCCTCGTGCTCGACACCGTTTCCGCGCAGCAACCGCGAGCCGCCCGATCCCAGCGCGACACCGCGCTCGAGCGCTGCGCGCGCCGCGCCGCGCAGCGCGGGCGACCCGGCCAGTGCGAGATAGTCGTTCGAGGAGAAGTCGTGGCCGCGCGCCAGCGTGAGGGTCCGGCGGCGATTGTTCTGCGCCAACCGCGCGAGATCGAGCTGATAGAATGGCGGCAAGGTCACGGCCCGCGCGCTCTAGGTCCGCATCGCGAAAATGCAACTCGTGAAAGCCGGAGCTGCCTCAATCGCGAGAGCAGGGGACCAAAAACCAGCCCGTGGCGCACCCGACAGGATTCGAACCTGTGACCTCTGCCTTCGGAGGGCAGCGCTCTATCCAGCTGAGCTACGGGTGCATGCCGGGCCTCGCGGCGAAGGGGGCGCTTAGCAAAGCGTGTGCGCGCTCGCCAGCCTTAAAACGAACAGGCGGAATTGGGGAGCCTGTCGTTAGGGCTTTCGCAATACAGGCGGACTAGCCTGCGTCCTCATGAGCGCGATGTCCCACCCGTTCGACCTGGCTCAGGCCACCATGCTTCCGCCAGCCCCCAACGGCCCGCGCGAAGTGCCGGACACCGCTGCCCTCGCCGAGCAATGGGAAGCCGTCCACGAAGCGGCAGCCGCGGTTGGAACGCTCGCCCAACTCGGACGTGAACCGCTTTCGGCCGAAATTCTTGCCCTGCCTGAACGTGCGGCGCAGCGGGGAGAGTGGCACTACGAAATGGCCGCGCGCGGAATCGACGACCTCGCCGCGGTCATGCAGCCCGGACTGCGCGCGCTCCTCTCCCTGACTGCCCGGGGCCAGGACACGACCGCCGCCGCGCTGACGCTGTGGCGCGAGTTTCACGCCGCGCGCGCGGCGATCGTCGATCTCGTCGAAGCGGGCTGAAGATCAGAAATTCACGGTGACGACAACTGCGTCGGCATAAGTGCCGGCGGCGAGACTGCTTCCATCGGTCAAGGTCACCCCATAGGCGGTCAGCACCGCACGCCCGTCATCATCAGCGGTACCGGCCAGCGTATCGACCCCCGTCGCGTTGCCCCAGCGCATTGTCCGTGCGGCGTCGGAATAGATCTCATAGGCGAGCGTGGCGCCGCTCTCCGGATCGAGCATCTGGCGCTCGCCACTGCGGCTGTTGCGGCCCGCATCGAGCGCGATTTCGTAAGCCGCCGGGCCATTGCATGACAATGCGACCGAGGCCTGGCCCTGCGCCCGCGCGCCCGGCGTGGTATCGAGCGCGAAATCGAGCACATCGGCAGTGACGCTGCAGCTTTCGACCACCGTGGCGCGAACTTCCATGACCGCAGTCGCCTGCCCCGCCACGGCGGGGCCCGTTGTCGCGCCAGCTACGGCGGCGACGAGAAAGGCAAGACTTCGGCTCATCGTGGTCTCCACTATGCCCTCCAGCGCGGGGTTGCGCTATTCGGTAGGGCGCTGAGGTCCTGCTCAACAGGTGCTTAACCATGAATGCGCCAGCCAATCAGGGCGCGTCCCATGGGGAGACAGCGTCGCGGGATCGAGTTAAGCCTTGACCATGTTCGCACTCTGTTCCATCGCCGCGGCGTGACAGACTCGGTGACGGAAACACAGAGGGCGGCTGAGGTGGCGCGCGGAATTGCGCGGCTGTTCGCGCGGAACGATGTGTGGTGCCTGGCGGAAATGCCGCTGCGCAACGGGCGGCGCGCGGACCTCATGGGGGTCGATCCTAAGGGGCGTGTGGTGATCGTCGAAATCAAGGTCCAGCGTGGCGACCTGCTCGGCGATGGCAAGTGGCCGGACTACCTCGACTTTTGCGACCGGTTCTATTGGGGCGTCCCCCCTGGCCTCGACCGCACGCCGCTCGAAAGCGACGCCTATCGCCCCGATTGCTGCGGTATCATTGTGGCCGATGGCTATGACGGCGAGATCGTGCGCCCTGCCCCGCTTGCCCCGCTTGCCGCCGCCCGGCGCAAGGTCGAAGTCGAGCGGCTGGCGCGCACGGCCCTGCGCCGCGCGACGGTTGCACTCGACCCGCAGTGCGCGCCGTGGGGCGCCCCCGAATAGCAATTGCCGGATTGCCCTTGGCGCAGGGCGGTCTAGGGTATGCTCCGATGTATATCGCGATAATCCTTTCCGCGCTTGCGATGACCGCGATCGTGGCGCTGCGCTATCTCGCCTCGAGCGGGCTCTTCGCCGTGATCACCAATCGCGTCAGGCCCGGCTACCATGCCCCGCTGGGCCCGCAGATCCGCCGCGAGATCGGCTGGTCGCTGGCGTCGGCGGCGATATACGGCATCCCTGCAGGCATAGTCGCCTGGGGCTGGCAGGAGCGTGGATGGACACAGATTTATACCGATTGGAACGCCTATCCGCTGTGGTATCTCGCCCTTGCTCCGGTGCTCTACCTGCTGGCGCATGACAGCTGGTTCTACTGGACCCACCGGCTGATGCACCGCCCACGGCTGTTCCGCGCGATGCATGCCGTCCATCACGCCAGCCGACCGCCCACTGCCTGGGCGGCGATGAGCTTCCACCCGTGGGAAGCGATCACCGGCGCGGTCGTCATCCCGTTGCTCGTCTTCGTGATCCCGATCCACGTGGCGATGCTCGGCCTTGTGCTGCTGGTGATGACAGTGATGGGTGTCACCAATCACATGGGCTGGGAGATGTTTCCAAAGGCCCTGGTTCATTCCAAGTTAGGCAACTGGCTGATAACCGCCAGCCATCATCAGCGACATCACGAAGAGTACAGATGCAATTACGGACTCTATTTCCGCTTCTGGGATCGCGCCTGCGGAACGGATCGGGGCCTCAGCCCGAACGCCTGAAACGTTCTGCCGCGCTTGCACTCATGCCGCTGTGCGCACTGGCGGGAGGGGCTGCGCCGCCACCCGAACCGGGCGCGACGATCACCGTCAGGGTAACCGACCTGCGCAATGCCAAGGGCATCGTGCGCGCCTGCATGACGACGGACGCGAGCAAGTTCCCGCGGTGTCGCGGCGTTGCGGGGGCGCATGGCGCGACTGCCCAAGCACGCGAAGGCAGCGTGTCCTTCACCTTCAGGAACGTGCAACCAGGGCGCTATGCGATCGCGCTGCTGCATGATGAAAATGCGAACGGGAAGGCCGACCGGGCGCTGGGCATGATGCCCAAGGAAGGCTTCGGCTTCTCGCGCGATGCCAAGGTCCGCATGGGGCCGCCTAAGTTTGCCGATGCGGCCTTCGACATCGGAACTGAGAACCGCGAAGTGACAATCCGGATGCGCTACATGCTCTGATCCTTTTGCCCCCGGGCAATGGTTAACGCATTTAACCATATGTTTACCACGCGGGCTTCATATGGCTTTCGAATGAGCAGAACTCTTCGGGAGCCCATGCAGTGATCGACAGGTTTGGCGGCTTTTTCGGCTCGCGCGATACGGAGGAGGATTTCGACGACGAATACGTCGAGGAATCCGGCGCCGACATCGAGCCGCCGCCTTCGCCCGTCGGTCAGGACGAGCGCCGGATGCAGGTTCGCGCCTACAATCACTGGGCCAGCCTGCTGGGGGACAATAACTTCCCGCACATATCCGACCTCGAGCCCGACACGCTCGAGGATTTCGGCCCCTATTCCGTATTGCTCGACCTGTCCGAGGACGTCGAAGATCCCGGTGTTCGCTATGTCGGTGCGGAACTCGCCGCGGAATGCGCCCATGACGGCGGGCTCGACCGCCTTTCGGGCGTCCCCGGTCGGTCGGTGCTCAGCCGCATCACCGACCACTACATGCAAATCCTCGCCAATCAGGCTCCGATCGGCTTCGAGGCAGAATTCGTCAACGAGCACGGTGCGACCGTGCTCTATCGCGGGATTCTGCTGCCCTATTCGAGCAATGATGCGACAATCGATTACATCTTCGGCGTCATCAACTGGAAGGAAATGGCCGACCAGGAAACCGCCGATGCATTGCTGCTGGAACTCGATCAGGCGCTGGGCCTGAGGTCGGGCAACGAGATCGACGAGGGAGCGGAGATCGAGACGGCCGAATCGCTTACCAATCATGCGCGTGGCCAAGACAGGGATGACGTACTCGAACTGGGGAGCGAGGACATGATGGACAGCCTTACACCCGGCGCACTGCCCGAGCCGGCCTTCGGTGCGGACCTGGAATCGGACGACGACTTCGACATCGACGAGCCGGTAGTCCGCCCCGCCTCGGCCCCACGGGTCGATGCGCTCGGCAATCCCGTCGGCGCCCCGCCTCCCGGAAACGATGCCGACGAGGACGACTTTGACAGCGGCATGAAGACGGCCGCCGATTACGGTTTGCCCGAGTGGGACGAGGAAGATGAAGCAGAGGACGATGTCGATGGCGTCGTCGATCCGCTTGCCGATGAAGAAGCGACCAGCAGCCTTGTTGCGCTCGTGAGTCGCGGGGACCGGACCAAGAGAAGCGTCGACCTTTCGGCAACGCAATCCGCCCCCGCCGTGCCCCAGGCCTACGAGGGCGAAGGCGTCTCGCTGCCACCACGGGCGCCACTGGATTACGATACCGTCGCCAGGGACATGGCTGCGCCCTCTCCGGACGAAGCGTCCGACGAAGCCGAATTCGCGAACCTCGCTGACGAGAGCACAGCGGAACCAGCCGAGACCGGAGGCCCGGTCGTCGAGCCAGCGACCGACGCGGTTGAAGGCACAGAGGAAGAACCCGACGGCGGCAATTCCGTGGCCGAGGGGCTCTACGATTGCCTCGCCGCGGCGCGCCAGATGGCGCAAGCCGCGCAATCGACCGAGGATCGCAGCCGCAAAGCGCTCTATGAAGCCGTAGGCCGCGCCTATGATTTCAGCATCGAGGCGCAAAACAACCAGGCCGACTTCGACGAGCTTCTGGCCGACAACGGGCTGACCGTTCAGGATCGCGCCCCGATGACGCCGGTGGTGAAGCTGGTCTTCGGCGCCGATTACGACAAGACGCGTCTCACCGAATACGCCGCAGTCCTGATGCATGCGCATCGCGTGGGCGTCGAACGGGGCGAGCTCGCCGGTTTCCTGCGCAAGGCCGAGGGCGGCCTCAAAGGCGTCGTCCAGGCCGAACGCACGGCGCGCAAGGAAGAGCAGGGCAAGCCGGTCGATGACAAAAAGGTCGTCCGCCCTGCCCTCGCCAGCAAGCTACGTAACCTCGAAGCTCTCTCGCTTGCCGAACTGGACGAAGAGGGTGCCGAATTCGCTCTCGTCATGGTCCGTCGCACGCCCGAAGGCACGCTGGAAGTCATTGGCGAGGTCCCCGAGGACGTGCCGCTGGTCGAACGCGCGGCCCGCAAGCTGCTCGGCTAGGCCGGCAAGGTCGACAATTCGCTTGTCGCCCCGGGGCCCGATTGGCTAGCCCCGGCTCCGATGCCGTTCCTGCCCACCGCGCCCGTCCGTATCCAACCCTACTTCGGCTACAGGAACCGTCAGCGGCTGCGCATCACCGCGCGTGCGCTCAGATCTCGCGTGGGCAAATTCGAAAAGCGCGGAAAATGGCGCGCGGCCAAGACCATGCTGAGCCAATTCGCCAGCAACGAGGTCGCCGAATTCCCGGTCGAGATCGAGATCGCGCGCTCGGGCGCCGAGGGTCGACGATATCAGGGACTGACCGACAAGGAAGGTTTCGTCCATTTCGACATCCGGCTAGATCCCGAGTGGGATTATGCGCGCCACCCCAATTGGGAGACGGTGGTCTTCCACTGGCAGGTTGGCGATGAGCGACAGTGTCTCGATGCGCATGTGCTCGCACCGGGTGAGGCCACCGGCCTGGCGGTAATTTCCGATATCGACGACACGATAATTGAAACCGGCATTACCGGCGATTTTCGCAAGGTCATGCGCAACTGGCGACGGGTCCTGATGCAGATGCCCGAAGAACGCATCATCGTGCCTGGCGCCGACGTGTTCTTCAATGCGCTCGGTGGCGGCGAAGTTCTGGCCGCGGACGAGGGTCATGCAGGCACCAGCCGCCCCGCGACGCAGCGACCGTTCTTTTACGTCTCGTCGAGCCCGTGGAACCTGTTCAGCTATCTCGTCACCTATATTCGCGGACGACAATTGCCGCTGGGGCCGATCTTCCTGCGCGACTGGGGCCTCAACCGCGCGACCTTCGGCTCGGCGAGCCACGGGGCGCACAAGCGCGTCGCGATCGACGGCATTCTCGATGCCTTCCCCGAACTCAAGTTTGCGCTGATCGGTGACGACAGCCAGGGCGATCTCACCGCTTTTGCCGATGTCGCACTGACCAACCCGGGCCGGGTGCGCGCCATCTTCATTCGCAAGGTCGGCGACGCGATGAGCCCCGACGAATTGGCCGCCAAGGCGAACCTGGAAGCCGCGGGCGTGCCCCTGTGGCTCGGCAATAGCTACGACACCGGACGCGATTTCCTCGCATCGGTCGGGTTGCTCGCCGACGACGAAGCCAGGGCCATCGTCGACACCGTCGAACGCACCGATCCGGGCAAGGTGGCGTGAGCCGGACGATGAAGATCCTCGTCGGCATCCTCGTCATCCTCTTGCTGGCTGGAGCTGCGCTCCTACTCGCCATCCGCAACAACGGCCCGGCCGTGCTCGACGCGGTTGATCGCCTGACCGGCGGCACACGCGGCGTAACGCTCGTTGCCAAGACTGGCTACGGCGCTCACCCGGATCAGAAATTGCGCATCTACGCGCCGTCGGGCAGCAGCGAACCGCTTCCCGTTTTCCTCTTCGTGCATGGCGGAAGCTGGCGTAGCGGCGATCCCGACGACTACAATTTCATTGCCCGGTCTCTGGCTCCCGAAGGCTTTGTAGTCGTGCTGGCAGGCTATCGGCTCGGCGCCGACGGGCGCTATCCGGGCATGCTCGAAGACACGGCGGCCGCATTGATCGAAACAGCGCGTCTCGCCCCGCAATACGGCGGCGATCCCGCGCGGATCGTAATCGCTGGCCATTCGGCAGGCGCCTACAATGTCGTGCAGGTTGCGCTCGAGACGAAATGGCTGGCCGGGAGCAGAGTGATCCCGAGCGGGGTGGTCGGCCTCGCCGGACCCTTCGATTTCTATCCGTTCGACGGCGATTCGACCCGCGCCAGCTTCGGCGCGGTCGGCGCCGGGGCGGAGAGCCAGCCCGTCAATCATGTGCGCGCGGACGCCCCGCCCATGCTGCTGGTTCACGGCGAGGCGGATACGCTGGTCAAACCCCGCAATTCGCGCGCTTTGGCTGCGGCGTTGGGACGGGCTGGCGCACCGGTGCAGACGCTCTTCTACGATAATTTCGACCACAACGCCCCGCTGCTGTCGCTTGCAAATCCGTGGCGCCAGAAACGCAGCCTGCATGATGCAGTGGTCGAATTTGCACACCGGGTGACCGAGGTTTCAGTTCCGGTTCAGACCGAAACCCCCTAAGGCTGCCCGCAGATGCGCATTCTTGCTCGCCTACTCGCTCTGCTCGCAGCCGCCATGCTCGCCGTGCAGCCGGTCGCTGCCCAGTCGATCCTGCGCGATGCCGAGACCGAGGCCTTTCTCGACGAGATTTCCGCGCCGCTGATCGCCGCCGCGGGCCTCGAGCCGGAGAATGTCGACATTGTTCTGGTCAACGATCGCTCGATCAACGCCTTCGTGGCCGGCGGCCAGGTTGTCTACATCCACTCGGGACTGATCGAGGCGGCCGACACCGCCGAGGAAGTCCAGGGGGTGATCGCGCACGAGCTTGGCCACATTACCGGTGGCCACATCCTGCGCTATGGCGAGGGCGCCGCCTCGGCCACGAAGATCTCGCTACTCTCGATGCTCGCAGGAATCGGTGCCGCATTGGCTGGTGCGGGCGAAGCGGCGATGGGCGTCATGGCGCTAGGCCAACAGGCTGCGCTGAGCCAGTTCCTCGCCTTCAGCCGCACGCAGGAATCTTCGGCGGATTTCGCGGGTGCCGAGTATCTTTCCAAAGCAGGTATCTCCGGCCGTGGTTCGCTGACCTTTTTCGGAAAGCTGCTCAATCAGGAGTATCGCTATGGCTACAGCCAGAGCGACGAAGCGGGCTATTATCGTACGCACCCGCTCTCGGGCGACCGGATTTCGGCACTGCGCGATGTCTACGAGCAGGACCCGGCCTGGCATGCGCCGCCAAATGCACGCAACCAGGCCAATTTCGAACGCGTCAAAGCCAAGCTCACCGGCTATATTGCCAAGCCTTCGGCCACGCTGCGCGATTATCCGGAGACCGATCAGACGGTTCCCGCGCTCTACGCCCGCGCTTACGCCTATCACCAGAATGCCCGCATCGATCGCGCGCTCGAGGCTGCCGATGCCCTGATCGCCACGGACCCTCAAGATCCGTATTTCCTCGAACTCAAGGGTCAGGTCCTGCTCGAGTCGGGCCGCCCGGGAGAGGCACTCGATCCGCTGCGCCGCGCGACCGCGCTGACCAATGCCGAACCGCTGATCGCCAGCATGTTCGGCCATGCGCTTATCGCCACCGAGGACCCGGCGAATTACGAGGAAGCCGAGCGTGTGCTGCGCGCGGCGGTGGGTCGCGACCGGCGCAATCCGTTTGCCTGGTACCAGCTAGGTGTCGTCTATGCCGCACGCGGCGACACACCGCGTGCCCGCCTCGCAACCGCCGAACAGCAGGTAATGAGCGGGCAATACGGCCTTGCGCTGCGCAGTGCACAGGCCGCGGAAGGGGGGCTCGAACGGGGAACCCCCGACTGGATCCGCGCGCAGGATATCGGCATGCAGGCCCGCGCGCTGCTTGAGCGGCAATGCGAAATGGAACGCGGGCGCAATTGCGCGCCACGTTGACGGACAGACAGGGGACTCCATGAAAAACCACCTGCTCACTGCGCTGATCGCGCTGGTGTTCGGCTTTGCCGGGGCCGGCCTGTGGTCGCTGTCGGGCCTCGGCAATGGCCAGACGCGCGACTATCTGCTCGCCAATCCCCAGATCCTGCCCGAAATGGCGGAAGCCTTTCAGCGTGGCGAGGCGCAGGACCGGCTTGCCCGGATTTCGGACGAGGTGAAACAGCCTTTCGCGGGCAGTGTGCTGGGCAACCCGCAGGGAACCAGGGTCCTGGTGAAGTTCACCGATTACGGGTGCACCTATTGTCGCCAGTCCGTCGCCGGAATCGACGAGCTGATCGCGGCCGATCCCGAACTGAAGGTCGTGGTCCGCGAATGGCCGATCTTCGATGGCAGCGAGCAGGCCGCGCGGATGGCGCTCGCCGCAGCGAACCAGGGCAAGTATCCGGCCTTCTACCACGCCATGTTCGAGCAGGGTCCGCCGAGCGAGGCCGGGATCGAACGCGCGGCGCGGATTGCCGGGCTCGATATGGATGCCGCGCAGGCCTTCGCGCAATCGGACGAGGCGACCGCCGAGCTGGCCAAGACCATGGCCTTTGCGCGCACGTTGCAGTTCACCGGCACGCCGAGCTGGATTGCGGGCGGCGAAGTGATCGAGGGGCTGGTCCCGACCGAGCGGCTTGCGCAGGCGCTCGACGCGGCCGGCTAGACGCTCACTCCTCTTCCAGCGCCTTGGCGTAGGCCGAGGCAAGCGGTTTCGCCATTACGCGTCGCACCATCGGTTCGAAGAATTCGAGTGGCTCGCTTTCGTAATCCGGGTCGAAGGCGGATTGGTCGTATTTCTCGCAGAATTCGCGGCACGCCTCGAAATGCGGGTGGTCGGCGAACTTGTCGCGCGCGTTCTGGTCCATCCCAAGGAAATGGAAGTAGTAGTACCCTTGGAAAGCGCCGTGATTCTGGCAAATCCAGTGCACTTCCTCGCTTACGAAGGGCTTGATGATCGAGGCGGCGACTTCGGGGTGGTTGTAGCTGCCCAGTGTGTCGCCAATGTCGTGGAGCAACGCCATCACGACATATTGTTCGTCGCGCCCGTCGCGGTGCGCGCGTGTTGCAGTCTGCAGCGAATGCTCCAACCGGTCGACCGGGAAGCCTCCGAAATCGCCATCAAGTAAGCGAAGATGGTCGAGCACCCGATCGGGCAAGCCCTTGGCGAAAGCGCGGTATTCGCCGCCTATGATCGCCCAGTCCTCTGCAGTGCCTTCCTTCATCTCGCGGAACTTGGCGCGTTCGGCGGCCGCATGTTCGATATTTTCCTGCACGCCCATCGCGTCT
>JBFOLW010000331.1:0-2403 GCA_040830305.1 Erythrobacter sp. | reverse complement strand
GGCGGCGGGGCGGGCGGGGAAGAAGTGGGGGGCGCCGGTTTATGCCCCGCACGAGATAGTGCACAACCGCTCCGTGGTCGAAAATCTCAAGGCCAAGGGACCAATCGTGGTGGCGGACCCCGACGAGGTGCCCGCCGAGGCGCCGGTGGTGTTCAGCGCCAATGGGGTCCCCAAGGCGGTCCCCGCCGAGGCCGAGCGACGCAAGATGCTCTATGTCGACGCGACCTGCCCGCTGGTGAGCAAGGTCCACCGTCAGGCCGAGCGCCAGATCGAGAAGGGCCAGCACATCCTCTTCATCGGCCATGCCGGCCATCCCGAAGTCATCGGCACGATGGGCCAGGTACCGGAAGGGCGGATTACGCTGGTCGAAACAGTCGCGGACGTGGCCGGACTGGAATTCTCCGATCAGGACGATCTGTCCTATCTGTCGCAGACCACTCTGTCGGTCGACGACACGCGAGACATCATCGCGGCGCTGGAACAGCGCTTCCCGCAGATCGTCGCGCCCAAGGCGGAAGACATCTGCTATGCCACGAGCAACCGCCAGGCCGCCGTGAAAGAGATCGCGGCGTCCTGCGATCTGGTGCTGGTGATCGGCGCGCCAAATTCGTCCAATTCGCTTCGCCTTGTCGAGGTCGCCGAACGGATCGGGACCAATGCCCGGCTGATCCAGCGCGCGGATGAAATCGACCCGGCGTGGCTGGAAGGCGTCGGCACGATCGGGCTCACCGCCGGGGCATCCGCTCCGGAAAAGCTCGTCCGCGAAGTGGTCGACCGCCTGTCCGACTGGCGACTGGTCGACGAGCAAGTCGTGACGACCGCCGAAGAGAACATGGTGTTCAAGCTCCCACGCCAACTTACCGAATAAGGTGGCCGTCTATACCCATCTCGGGGCCGAGGATCTCGCTCGGCTGGTGGGGCATTACGATGTCGGCGAACTGGTCTCGGCGAAAGGGATTGCGGAAGGCGTTTCGAATTCGAACTGGCTCGTCGAAACCACGCAGGATCGCTTTATCCTGACGATGTACGAACGGCGCATCGACACCGCCGACCTGCCGTTCTTTCTCGGGCTACTCGACCACCTTTCGAGCAAGAACTGTCCCGTCCCGCGCACCATCCACGACAGGCGCGGTGATGCCTGGCGCACGGTCGACGGCAAGGCTGTGGCGTTGATCGAGTTCCTCCCGGGCGTTTCGCCCGCGGCACCCTCCGCAGCACAGGCCGGAGCCGTCGGGGCGGCCCTCGCGCAGGCCCATCTGGCCGCGGCCGACTTCCCGATGGAGCGGGGCGACGATCTGACCCCGCGCATCACGCTGCGCATCCTCGAGAACTGCGGAACGAACGCGCTCGCATCCATCGATCCGCAGCTGCCCGCCATTCTCGCTACCGGCGCCGCCATCGTGCAAGACTGGCCTGCGGATCTTCCCCGATCCATTATCCATTCCGACCTGTTCCCCGACAATGTGCTGATGCTCGGCGAGCGGGTCACGGGGATGATCGACTTCTATTTCGCTTGCGGAGGCGCCATGGCCTATGATCTGGCGGTCACGCACGCGGCCTGGTGTTTCGACGAGGCCGGTCGGCATTACGCTCGCGAGCTCGGCCGCGCGTTGATCGCGGGTTACGAAAAGGTTCGTCCCCTGACCGCGGGGGAACGGGCTGCACTTCCCCTGCTCGCGGAAGGCGCATGCCTGCGATTTGTCGCGAGCCGGGCGCAGGACTGGCTCGAAACCCCGGTGGATGCGCTGGTCCGGCGCAAGGATCCGATGGATTTCGTAAGGCGGCTGGAATTCTATCGCTCGAGCGGCCAGAGCCTGTTCGCATGAAGAAGGTCGAACTGTTCACCGATGGGGCCTGCAAGGGCAATCCCGGCCCGGGCGGCTGGGGCGCATTGCTGCGCATGGGTCCGCACGAGAAGGAATTGTCCGGCGGGGATCCGGAGACGACCAACAATCGGATGGAAATGACCGCAGCGATCATGGGGCTCAGCGCGCTGATCGAACCCTGCGAGGTCGACCTCTACACCGACAGCAAATATCTCATCGACGGGATCACCAAGTGGGTCCACGGATGGAAGAAGCGCGGCTGGGTCAACGCCAGCAAGAAGCCGGTGCGCAACGCCGATCTATGGCATGACCTGATCGACCTGACCGAACGCCACAGTGTCGACTGGCACTGGGTGAAGGGTCATTCGGGACATCCGGAAAACGACCGGGTGGACCGCCTCGCCAGCGACGAGGCGGAGCAAATCGCACGCCGGGACTGATCGCGATCAGCTGTTGTCGACGACTTCTGCGCCGGGGCCGTTCGACTTGATCGATTCGATGGCATTCTGCGCGCTCGCCTTCGAGGCATAGCCCTCGGTCGAGAACATCACTTCCGAATTGTACTTGAAGCGCACGC
>JBFOLW010000330.1:0-3479 GCA_040830305.1 Erythrobacter sp. | reverse complement strand
TAGGCACCGCCATAACGGTCCATCAGCCGCGCGAAATGCGCATCGCCGAGACGGATGTTGTAGCTCGGGCTCTCGGTCAGGCTCGCCGACATGTAGTTGACCCCGATCTTGCCCGCTTCTTCGCGCGCGGTGCCGGGCATGAGCTGCATCATCCCGCGCGCTCCGGCATGGCTGACGCGGTTGCGGTCGAATTCGCTTTCCTGGCGTGCGATCGCGTGGACCATCGTCCAGTTGGCGCCTGCATGCGTGGGTACGGTCGGATAGCCGACGCGCTCGAAACCCTTGAGCCCGTGTTCGCCTGCTACGAGACCGGCGACGACCGCCATTTCGTCGAGGCCCGTCTCACGCGCAAGCTGCGCGACAAGCGCCATCTCCTGCGGGGTGTCTGCCTTCTCGCCGATTGCCTCGAAGAAGGCGCGCTCGGTCCGCCAGTCGCGGCGGTTGCGCGCGATGGCGCGCAGCGCGCCCGTCAGCGGATCGGCCTCGAAAGCTACGCGATCGGCATCGCTCGGCTGCGGCACCTGCGCGAAGGTGGGCATTGGGCGCCCCAGTTCGCTCAGCGCGAGCTGGCCATAATACCAGTCGGGATATTCGGCGGCCATGGCCCAGTAGCGTTCGGCCCCGGCGCGGTCGCCGGCTTTCGCGGCGGCGCGACCGGCCCAGAAGAAGCCCTTCGAGCGCGTCAGCGGTGTCTTGGCGGCAGTACCGTAGCGATAGAACAGCGGTGCGGCCTGCCGTCCGTCGCCGAGCGACCACAGCGCCTTGGTCCCGCCCAGCCACATGAGATCGGTATATTTGTCGCGCAATGTGAAGGACCCGTCCGAAATGTCGGTTCCCGGAGCGAAGACGTCATCGACCTTGGAGGCGATGCTGACGGCCTGCGATGCGCCCGCGCCCTTCGCCACGGCCAGCGCCTCGCTCACGAATTGGGTCCCGTCGAACGCCGGAGCGGCGAAGCTGGCCCGGTTCGCGAGCAGGTTCACAGCTTGATAGGGCTGGCCCGAGCTGCGGTAATGGCGGGCAAGGTTATAGACGTATCCCGCATTGCTGGTGGCATCCGCAGGCACCGGCAGGCCGACCTGTGTTGGCATGCTGCCACCGACCAGCGCGAGCCGCGCCTGGGCCATTCCGCGATAGGCGGGCGAGACCCGGGACATGTGCCGCGAGGCGGCCTCGTAGTCACCCTGCCACAGCAGCGCATCCATGCGCGCATCGTGATCTTCGGGCGCGAAACGGCTGCCAAACAGCCCCTGCATGTAAAGCTCGGCCGGATCGCTCATCGTCCCGCCGCGCCAGGCCGCGCGCGCCATATCGAACGCTCCTGGTCGGTCGAGCGAGGCGAGCGCCAGCGCATAGCGTGCCTTCCCGCTGTTGGTCAGCGGCGGATAACGATCGAAAAAGGCGACCAGCGCTTGCGGCGAGGGGGCATCGCGATCCAGCGCCGCTTCGGCGCGGAGTCGCAGGAGTTGCTGCTTGGGGAAGTCGGGGTAGGTCGTCAGGAAACTGGCATAGGGCGCAAAGGGCAGTGCGTCCTGCTTGGTCAGATATTCCCATTGGGCAACCGCCTGGTCCATCCGGCCAGGCTGCTGGGCGACCAGGTTGCTCCGCGTGGCTTCCTGAGCCTGCGTCAGTGACGGAAAGGCCAGCGCGGAACCGGCCATAAGAGCAAGTGAGAAAATAGTTTTTCGGACCATGCTGGACATCGTGCCCGGCCCCTCCTTATCAGGCGCTGAATGAATTGTGGCGCGAACCGCCGAAAATCGCCTTGTTTCATACCCCTAACGCAGGACTCCCGTAAATGTTCTCAGGCTCGATTCCAGCTCTGGCGACTCCTTTTCGCGACGGATCGTTCGACGAGGCCGCTTTCCGCAAACTCGTCGACTGGCAGATCGAGAACGGCAGCAAGGGGCTGGTCCCCTGCGGCACCACGGGCGAAGCCTCGACACTCTCGAATGCCGAGCACCATCGGGTGATCGAGGTCTGCATCGAACAGGCCGCGGGGCGCGTGCCGGTCATCGCCGGCTGCGGTTCCAACGATACGCGCAACGCGCTGCTGCACATGCAATTCTCGAAGAAGGCGGGGGCGGCGGCAGGCCTGTGCGTGGCGCCTTACTACAATCGTCCCAGCCAGGCCGGTCTGATCGCGCATTTCAGCTTCCTCGCCGAAAACAGCGACCTCCCGATCGTGCTCTACAACGTGCCCAGCCGCACGGTTACCGATATCGAGGACGAAACTGTTGTCGAACTGGTGCGCAAGTTCCCCGACCGGATCGTGGCGATCAAGGATGCGAGCGGCGACCTGTCGCGCGTGGCCGATCACCGGATGGGGCTGGACCACGAATTCTGCCAACTGTCGGGCAATGACGAATTGTGGCTGCCGCATTCGGCCGCAGGCGGGGCGGGGTGCATTTCGGTGACTGCCAATGTCGCGCCTGCGCTGTGCGCGGAATTCCACGAGGCGATCGCGGCGAACGACCTCGTCAAGGCACGCAAGCTCAACGACCGGTTGTTCCCGCTGCACTATGCGATGTTCTCCGACGCCAGCCCAGCACCGGTGAAATACGCGCTGAGCCGCGTGCACGACTGGTTCTCGCCCGACGTGCGCCTCCCGCTGTGCAATGCCAGCGAGGCGAGCCGCAAGGCGGTCGACGAGGCCCTGGAGATCGCGGGGCTGGTCTAGAGCACCTCGTCCTCGTCGAGCAGCGGCGTGGCGGGAAAGGGCGGTTCGCTGACCGCGAGCGCCTCGACGATGCTGTCGGCGTGTTCGCCCGCGTGGTCGAGCGTCTCGACCGAGGCGATATGGAACAGGGCGTCGCCCTGATTGACGATCGGCAGCGTCGCATGGCCGATGATCACGCCGTTGCTCGGGCTGACCAGATCTTCCGGATCCTCGCCGAACAATCCGCCGACTCGCGCCAGCAGGTCGCCCTTCCGGACCACATCGCCCGAACGGCAGACGCGGCGCGATACCCCGCCGCGCGGTGCGCGAACCCAGCTCGACCGGCTCGATCGCAACGGGACCTCGACTTCGCCTAGCCCGTCGTCGGCATCGATCATTCCGATATGTGCGAGCACGCGCAGAACGCCTGCCACGCCGACGTCGATCGCAAAGCGGTCGAGCCGCAGGGCTTCCCCCGCCTCCATCAGCAACATCGGCGTCTCGCGCTCGGCGGCCAAAGCGCGCATCGACCCTGGGCGGAGCGGGCTTTCGATAATGATCGGCGCGCCGAAGGCCATCGCCAGTTCGGTCAGGTAGGGGCTACCCGAAGCGATACGGATTTGCGGCAGGTTGTAGCGATGTTTCGCAGCCGAATGGATATCGATGCCGAGCGCGCAGCGATCGATGACATGCGTCAGGAACGTGTGGGCCAGCTGGCCCGCCAGGCTGCCCTTTTCCGATCCGGGGAAGCTGCGGTTCAGATCGCGCCGGTCGGGCAGGTACCGGCTGTGCGAGGCGAACCCGTAAATATTGACCGCCG
>JBFOLW010000329.1:0-19542 GCA_040830305.1 Erythrobacter sp. | reverse complement strand
GAGTTCGGCTGCGACGTCCATGTCGTCAACCGCGGTGACAAGCTGCTGCGCAGCTATGACGAGGCGGTCCGCGACCGGCTGCTCCAGATCAGCACGATGAAGGGGATCAAGTTCCGCTTCAACACCACTTTCGAATACATCAAGCCGTGCGACGAGGGTGGCTATTTCGTCAAGATGTCCGATTGCGACGAGGAAAAGGCCGACCTCGTGATGTTCGCGGTCGGAAGGCTGCCCAACACCGAAGGGCTGGGGCTCGACACGGTAGGCGTCGAGCTGGGCGACAATGGCGAGGTGAAGGTCGACCGCTTCAGCAAGACCAATGTCGATCACATCTATGCCGTCGGTGATGTCACCGACCGCGTGCAGCTGACCCCGGTGGCGATCCGCGAGGGGCAGGCCTTCGCCGACACCGTGTTCGGCGGGCACGATCCGGTCGCGGTCGATCACTCCTGCATCCCCAGCGCGGTGTTCAGCCACCCCCCGATCGCCGCAGTCGGGATGACCGAGGGCGAAGCCAAGAACAAGCTCGGCAGCGTCAAGGTCTACCTGTCCGATTTCCGCCCGATGAAGAACGTGCTCGCCGGACGCAACGAGCGCAGCCTGATGAAGATGATCTGCGATGGCGACAGCGGCAGGATCGTCGGCATCCACATGATCGCGCCCGAAGCGCCCGAAATGATGCAGGCCGCGGCGATCGCGGTAAAGGCGGGGCTGACCAAGGCCGATTTCGACGCGACCACCGCGATCCATCCGACCATGGCCGAAGAACTGGTGCTGATGCGCTAAACCAGTCGGCGGCTAGGCGTCCGTATTACGGAAACGTCCGGGCGTCGAACCGGTCCAGCGTTTGAACGCGCGCGAGAAGGCGGCGGGGCTGGAAAAGCCGAGCCGCCAGGCCGCAACCTTAACCGGCATGCGCTCCCTGCCGATATAGCGGATCGCCAGCTTGCGGCGCCTTGCATCGAGCAGCTCGGTGAAGCTCGTCCCCTCGTCACGCAGGCGCCGGAACAGCGTCTGCCGGCTGATACCCAGTGATATCGCGACCTGCGCTGCGCCAATCTCGCCCGCAGCCAGCAGCGGGACGATGGCCGCATCGACTTGCGCTGCGAAACGCCTGTTCCGCCGCGCTCGCCTCGCACGCAGTGCGGCGAGCCGGTTGCGCCATCCTTCGCGCCTGTGCCGCCGGGTTGTCGACGTCAGTTCGGTATCCGGACTATCGACCGCGTGCTTGTGCCGCGGCAGCGACGGGCGGGGGCGAGCGATACGCGGTTTCACGACACCGTGGTTCCGGCGGGCGATGTAACCAGCGATCAATTTTCTGATACGCACGATCAATCCTCCTAGCTGTGTTATGCGGGTGATACGGTCATACTGCGCTCCGAACAAGTTGTAGGAGAACGCACATGACCGAAACGCACCGTAGACCGGACGCCGCACCCGCGGTGCGCCTGTGGGAGACCTGGGGCTTGCGGTTGATCTTCCTTGCCATCGCCGTGGTGCTCGGCACGAAGCAATGGTCCTATATCCTCGAAGGGACCGGCGACTGGACCGCGTGGAGGGGGCTGGGCCATGCGATGCTGGCAACCCTGGCATTGCTGGCGATCGCCGGCGTGTTCCACCCGCTGAAACTGCTGCCGCTTATGCTGTTCGAGATCGCCTGGAAAACGGTGTGGTTGCTGGTCGTCGCCCTGCCTGCGTGGCTGGGCGGGAGCGAGGTCCCCGGGATCGTCAGCATATGGGGATCGGTTATCGGGATCGGCGTGGTGACCATCCTCATTCCTTGGCGCTATGTCTGGTGGTGCTACGTAACGCAGCCGATCGAACCATGGAGACCCGGCACGGCCGCACCGGACCGATACATCGGATAGGGCGGAGCGTTGCAGTTGGCATGGAACCGCTCCTGCGTCGCATCGGACCCGATCGGTCACCGCCGCCAGGAGCGGCTGAAACCGGTGGCGCAAGGGCATGTGTCCCGTGCCGATACAGACCGAAAACATACGGATTGGTTTTCGATTCGGTTTGTGGTATTGCAGTGTTGCAATCAGAGAGGTTCCGTTTGAACCTTTCGCCTAATGGCCTCGCTCTCGGGCGAGGCCACATTTGTATCCGGCGCGGGAATGTCCCCGTTGCATCGGCTCCGGACGGCCGCCCGACCGGCGCATTCTCCGCTCGCTACCCGCTTGCCGTGCCCCGGCCTAACCGCTCGACCGCGAGCATTTCGCCCGTGACGCCGGTTGCCCGCAAGCGCTCGGGCCATTCGCTTCCCGTCACCAGCGCCTCAACCGCCAGCGCCATCGCGGGCGATGTCTGCAGGCCGAAGCCGCCCTGACCGGCGAGCCAGAAAAAGCCCGGCGCGCGCGGGTCGAAGCCCGCCACGGGCAGCCGGTCCGGAGCGAAACTCCGGAGCCCGGCCCGTTTGCTCGCCAGTCGCGGGATGGCCAGCGTGGTCGCCTCCTCCACCCGCCACGCGGCGAGCGCGACGTCCTCCTCCTCGGGCTGTGCGTCGCAAGGGCTGCTCGCGCCTTCGTCCATCGGGCACGCAAGCAGGCGGCCGCTGCCTTCGGGTTCGATATAGAAACCGGGGCCGACGGTCTTGGTAAAGGGCCATGCAGAGACATCCATCGGCACGTCGAAGGTGATCACGGTGCGTCGCAGCGGGCGGATGTCGATCGGGACGACCCCTGCGAGCTGCGCGACCTCGTCCACCCAGGCACCGGCGGCATTGACCACGACCTTCGCGGCATAGCTGGCGCCGGGTGTGTCGACGAACCAACGGTTGCCGTCGTGCCGCATCGCCGTCACCGGCGCCTTGACGGCAATCGTCCCGCCCGCATCGAGCACCGCCTTGCGATGCCCCTCGAGCAAGGCGTGCGCATCGAGCTTGCGGCCGTCGGGATCGAGGAGCGCGCCGACCATCCCGCCGGGTCCGGCCCGCAGGACGGGCACCAGCTCGATCGCTTCGGCGACCGTCAGGCGTGCGACCTGCGGGGCCCACTGGCGATAATTGGCCTCGAGCCGGTCAAGCGCGGCCTCCTGGCCCTCGAGCGCGACGAACAGCGCGGGATGCGCGCGCGCGCCCGGGGCGTCAAGCAGAGGCAGGCTTGCCGCGGTAAGCGCGCGGACCAAAGGCGCATCCATGTCGAAATGCGCGAATGCCGCGCTGCGTCCCGAGGAATGCACGCCCGGTGCGTCTTCCGCCTCGCACACGAGCGTCGTGCCATGCGTGGCCAGCCGCGCCGCAGCCGACAGCCCGGCAATGCCTGCGCCCACTACGAGGAAATCGACCTGCTTCATTGCGGCTCCGTTGCCCGTTGCAACCAATCGGCGTAGTCTGACGCCTAACAGACAATCGGGGGAGTAGGCAGATGGGTGACACTGTACTGGTGACCGGGGGCACAGGCTATATCGCGGGCGAGCTCATTCGCCAGCTGCTGGCGAAAGGCTGGACCGTCCATGCAACCGTGCGCAACAAGGCAAAGGGCGAGGCGCAGCTTCGCCAACGGGTGGGCAACCCCGGCGAGGACCGGCTGAAGATCTTCGAAGCCGAACTGATGAGCGATGACGGCTGGGCGGAAGCGGTGGCAGGGTGCACGCATGTGGCCCACGTCGCCTCGCCGATTGCCGCTTCGACCCCCAAGGACGAGAGCGAGATGATCGTTCCGGCCCGCGCCGGGACGCTGCGCGCCTTGCGCTTCGCCAAGCAGGCTGGCGTCAGACGCTTCGTCCAGACCAGTTCGATGGCCGCTGTCGCCTATGGGCGCAGCGAGAAGGAATACACGGTCGACGAAAGCGACTGGACCGACATCACGCATCCCGACGTCTACCCCTATGTGAAGTCCAAGACCATCGCCGAGCGGGCGGCGCGCGAATGGATCGCGGCCGAGGGCGGCGACATGGAGTTCGTCTCGGTCAATCCCTCGATGGTGCTCGGGCCGGTCGACGACCCCGATTTCAGCCCCTCGGTGGAGGCGGTAAAGCAGTTGCTCAACGGCTCGATGCCGATGGCGCCCGACCTCGGTTTTGCCATAGTCGACACGCGCGACGTGGCTGACCTCCACGTCCGCTGTCTCGAGGAGCCGGGCCTTGCGGGCGAACGCTTCCTCGCCGCGGGCAAGTTCTACAAGATGATCGAGGTCGGCGACGTGTTGCGCCGCGGCCTTCCCGAGGCCCATGCGCGCAAGGTACCGAAGAAGGTCATGCCCAACTGGATGGTCTCGATCCTCAGCCTGTTCAACGCGGGCGTCCGCTCGATCAAGAGCGAGCTGGGCAAGAGCCGCCATGTCGATGCCCGCCACGCGCTCGAACGGCTGGGCTGGAAAACGCGTGACGAGGAAGAGAGCATTCTCGACTGCGGTCGCAGCCTTATCGAACACGGCGTCGTGAAGCCCTGATGGACATGGACGGCAAGCGGGTGCTCGTGACCGGGGGCACGGCGGGGATCGGCCAGCAGATGGCGCTGCAGTTGCAAGCGAGGGGCGCGGAAGTGATCGTCACCGGGCGCTCGCTCAAGCGGCTGGGGGCGATGCGCGCGGCGGGCTTCGAAGCAATCGAAGCGGACCTGCATACGCCGCTGGGCGCCGAGCGCATCCTTCAGGCGCTGGGCGACCGGACGCTCGACGTGCTGGTCAACAATGCCGGGCAGGGGGTCGATCACGACTTCCGCGAGGCGGCGCCCGATGCGGATGCGGCGGACGACTGCATCTATGCCAATCTCAACACGCCGATCCGGCTGATCACTGCGCTGGTCCCGCGCCTGCGACAACGGCCCGAGGCGGCGATCGTCAACGTCACCAGCGGCCTCGCGATCGCACCGCGCGCGGGCGGGCCGGTCTATTGCGCGACCAAGGCGGCGCTGAGGAGCTACACGCAGGCGATCCGCGCGCAGCTGGCGGATACGAATATCGTGGTGATCGAGGCGCTGCCGCCGGTGGTCGACACGCAGCTGACGGCGGGGCGCGACAACCGGAAGATGCCGGCAGAGGAATGCGCCCGCCAGATCGTCGTCGCGCTCGAAAAAGGGCAGGCGGAAGCCAATGTCGGCATGGTCAAACTGCTCAAGGCGGTGCACTCGGCGTCGCCCGCGCTGGCGCGCAAGGTGATGCTGCGCTTCTGAGGCATCGAACCGGCTTGGGACTAATCGGTCCCGCCGCATTGCCTCACGCGCGCGGCCTCGTCACAAGGCGCATGAAACGAATCGCTAACGGGACAAATCCATGAATATGCTGGCGTCGCGCGGGCAGCTGCGCGCAAGTTTCATTCGCTGGGCGCTCTTCCTGGTGCCGCTCTGCGTGCTGCTCGGGTTCCTGTCCGGCATGTTCGGCAGCCCCGACACCGCGTGGTTCCAGGGGCTCGAGAAGCCGGGCATCTATCCCGAGCCCAAGTGGTTCGGCATCGTCTGGACCGTGCTCTACGTCATGATCGGGCTCGCGGTGGCGCTGGTCGCCGCGGCTTGGGGGGCGCGCGGGCGTACCGTCGCGCTGTGGGTCTTCGCAGGCCATTTCGCGCTCAACCTGTCGTGGAGCTACGTGTTCTTCGGCGCGCAGCAGCTTTCCGGAGCGCTCTACCTGCTGGTTGCGATCGTCTTCACGCTGCTGGCGGTGATCGCGCTGTTCTGGCGTGTGCGGAGGCTCGCCGCGGTGCTGCTGGTGCCCTATCTCGCGTGGGTCTGCTTCGCGACCGCGCTGAACTACCAATTCCTCCAGCTCAATCCGGATGCCGATGGTGCGAACACCGAGGGCGCGGTGGAGCGGGTAAGGATAGGGAATTGATACGCGGGCACGCCGCGCCTAGATAACCGCCATGCAAAGCCAGAATCCCCTCATCGCCGACTTCGTCAAACTCGCCAATTCGGCGGCCGGTACGCTGGCCGGAATGGGCCGCGAGGCGCGCGATGCGGCCCGCGAACGCGCGAAGGAAAGCTTCGCCGGGATGGATTTCGTCAGCCGCGAGGAATTCGACGCGGTCAAGACCATGGCGAGCAAGGCGCGCGAAGAAGCGGAAGACCTCAAGGCCCGCGTCGAAGCGCTGGAAGCCAAGATCAAGTGACCGCCGCCCCTGCCGCAGGGTAGGGGCGCACCATGCACCTCACCGCACCCGCCATACTGATCGCCGCGCGCCCGCATGGCGAGACGGCGGTGATCGCGCGGTTGCTGACCGAAGAGAGCGGGGTGGTGGCCGCCTATGTCGCAGGCGGGCGCGGGCGGCAGCTGCGCCCGGTGGTGATCCCCGGCAATGTCGTCCAGGCCGAAATCCGCGCCAGGTCCGACAGCCAGCTTCCCTTCGCGCGGCTCGAGCTGGTGCAGAGCCGCGGGCCGTGGCTGTCCGAACCGCTGCCGTCCGCCGCCATCGCCTGGGTAACCGCGCTCACCGCTGCCGCGCTGCCCGAACGCAATGCCTATCCCACGCTCTACGCCGCGCTCGGCGGGCTGCTCGATGCGATCTGCTCGGCGGAGACCGCGCGGCAATGGGTCGAGGCGCTGGCGATCTACGAGGCGCTGCTGTTGCGCGAGCTCGGCTATGGCGGAGAGCGTCCCGACATAGCAGGCCTTGGGCAGGCCTTGGAAATTCTCGACCGCCAGGAGCCGCTGATTGCGCGCTACCTGCTTGCCGACACCCGCGCCGACGTCCTAGCTGCGAGGCAACTCCTGCGGCAACGACTGGCACGGATGGTGGAATGAAGATTGCGGTATTTGCAGGCGATGGGATCGGGCCGGAAGTCACGGCGCAGGCGTTGCGCGTGCTCGAGGCGCTCGCGCTTCCGGGGCTGACTCTGTTCGAGGGCGATGTCGGTGCCGCGGCCTATCGTCGCCACGGCCACCCGTTGCCGCAGGAAACGCTGGACATGGCGCGCGCCGCCGACGCGGTGCTGTTCGGCGCGGTGGGCGATTTTTCCTGCGACGACTTGCCGCGAGCGCTCCGCCCCGAACAGGCGATCCTTGGCCTGCGCAGCGAGCTTGGCCTGTTTGCGAACCTGCGTCCCGCGGCAGGCTTTCCGGGGCTCGAACATCTCTCCTCGCTCAAGCCCGAGGTCGCGCGCAGCATCGACCTGCTCGTCGTGCGCGAACTCAATGGCGATGTGTATTTCGGCGACAAGGGCGAGCGCGACAGCACCGGCGGTCGCGAGGGCTGGGACGCCATGTCCTACAACGAGGCCGAGGTGCGCCGCATCGCGCATACCGCCTTCCGCGCGGCCATGGCGCGCGGCAAGCGCCTGACCAGCGTCGACAAGGCCAATGTCCTCGAAACCAGCCGTATCTGGCGCGAGACGGTAATCGAGGTGGCCAAGGACTATCCCGAGGTCGAGCTCGACCACATGTATGTCGACAATGCCGCGATGCAGCTGGTCAAATCGCCCGGCCAGTTCGACACGATCGTCACCGGAAACCTGTTCGGCGATATCCTCTCCGACCAGGCCAGCGCCTGCGTCGGCTCGATCGGCCTGCTCGCCAGCGCCTCGCTTGGCGAGCGGCAGACAGAGCACGGCACCTTCGGCCTTTACGAGCCGATCCACGGCAGCGCGCCCGATATTGCCGGGCAGGGCAAGGCCAACCCGGTTGCCGCGGTCCTCAGCCTCGCCATGCTGTTGCGGCATTCGCTGGGGCGCGAGCAGGACGCGGCGCGGATCGAGCGTGCGGTCGAGGGCATCCTTGCCGATGGCGTGCTCGGCGGCGATCTCGGCGGAAGCGCTTCGACAAGCGAAATTGGTGATGCGATTGTTAGGAAGCTGGTAACCATATCTTGAGGATTGCGGCATAACCGGGTCATGCAATGGATATGACACCGGAAACGCAGCCCTCCATGGCCAATGCTGCCACCAGCGCCCGCCCGCTGGACCTCGCGATCATCCTGCCAACGCTCAACGAGCGCGACAATCTCGAACCGCTGGTCGAGCGGATCGAGGACGCGCTCGGCACTTCGGGCTGGGAAGTGCTGATCGTCGACGACAATTCCGCCGACGGCACCAGCGACGAAGGCCGCCGCCTGGCGCTCTCCGACCCGCGCGTCCGCGTGATCCAGCGGATCGGCCGTCGCGGCCTGTCGAGCGCGGCGATCGAGGGCTTCTGCGCCACTGCCGCGCCGTATGTCGCGGTGATGGATGCCGACCACCAGCACGATCCCAAGCTGCTCGTCGATATGCTCGCAGCGGTAAAATCGGGCGAGGCGGAGGTGGCCGTGGCCAGCCGTTTCGCCGAAGGGGCGAGCATGGAGGAATGGGGGCGCCCCGACCGCGAGAAGCTGTCGAGCGTGGCCAATTTCCTCGCCCGCAAGCTGACCGGGGTCGAACTCAGCGACCCGATGAGCGGCTTCTTCCTGCTCCACGCGGATACCGCTCGGAAACTGGTGCCGAACCTGTCGGGCATCGGCTTCAAGATCCTGCTCGACCTTCTCGCCACTGCCGAAACACCGCTCAAGGTGAAGGATTTCCCGATGAATTTCTCCGCCCGCCGCTCCGGCGAAAGCAAGCTCGACCGCGCGATCGCGCTCGATTTCCTCGCCGGCCTCTACGACAAGAGTTTCGGCCGCGTGATCCCCACCCGCTTCGCGCTGTTCGGCACGGTGGGCGTGATTGGCATCGGCGTGCACATGGCGATCCTCTACGCCTTCCTGCTGGTCGCGGGGACCAACTTCAGCTGGAGCCAGGCGGTCGCGACCTTCGGCGCGATGACCTTCAATTTCTGGCTCAACAATTTCCTCACCTATCGCGACCGCCGCCTGAAGGAGGCCGACCGCGTGTTCTGGGGCTGGGTCAGCTTCATCGCCGCCTGTTCGATCGGTGCCTTCGCCAATGTCGCGGTGGCCACCACGCTGCACGACCGCGGGCTGCACGAAGTCTTCGCCGCGCTGGTCGGCATCGGCATCGGCTCGGTATGGAACTACGCGCTCTCGAGCCGCTTCGTATGGGGGCGCTACTAACCTCCCCGAAACGGGGAGGGGGACCACCGAAGGTGGTGGAGGGGCAGTCTCTACTGCTCAGAACCATCCTTCGATGGGATCAAACATGGCGTTGACTCTTCCGCCTCAGGGTTCGGACCAGCGGTCGGTGCCCCTCCACCATGCTGCGCTTGGTCCCCCTCCCCCGTTGGGGGAGGCCATTCACCGCCAGCTTTCGAGCCAGGTCCACACCGCGAAGCTGTCGGGACCTTCGAGCGGTGCGCCGCTGATGATCGGATAGAACCAGCCGAACACCAGCACGCTGCCGGCGACGGGGGCGAGCGCGGTCTTGCGCCAGCCGTTCTGCCACAGCGCATCGCAGGCCAGCGCCAGCGCGGCAAGCAGCGCCATGCTGGGCAGCGCGTAGTGGTAATAGAACTGCACCGGCTTGCTCGCCACGATCCAGAAGCCGAGCGCGACCGCGTAGAGTACGGTCACGCCGAGCGCGGTCCAGTGGCGGCGCAGCACGCCGTGCCAGGCGCACCAGGCGAGCGCTCCGATGCCGAGCAGCATCGTCAGCGGATTGCCGATCAGCATGATCCCGCGCTGCACCCCGTCGACCGGTTCGTAGAGGTACCAGATCGAGCGCGCGTTCAGCACCCATTGCTCCCAGGTCGACTGGTAGGGGTGCGATTTGAGCACCTGTTCCTGCTGTGACAGCATGAACTGGTGGTGGAACAGCAGCCCTTCGGTCACCGGGTTGATGCGGAAGAAATAGGCCGGGAGATAGGTCGCGGCATAGACCGCCAGCGGCAGCACGCCGAGCCACAGTGCCGCCTCGACCAGCGTGGTGCCCGGAACCGGCGCCCCGCGGCGGCTCAGGAACAGGCGGCGCCGTCCGGCCGCGGCGCGGGCGAAGAAGAACGCGAGGCCCGGCAGCATGGCGATCACCAGCGCGTTCCATTTCGCGCCCATGGCCAGACCCAGCGCAACGCCCGTCAGCACCAGCCGCCAGCGGCCCTGTTCGGGCTGGCGGATCGCGGCGGCGAACTGCCAGGCCGCGAGGCTCAGGAAGGCCAGGCAGAAGATGTCCAGCATCGCGATGCGCGCATGGATGAACAGGTGGAAACCGGTTGCAAGCAACACGCCGTAGGCAAGCGTGGCGAAGCGGCTCAGCGTGCCGAACCAGAGCGCGCGCATGGCGGCGAACAGCGCCAGCGCCCCGAACAGGGTCGGCATCAGCCGCCAGCCCCAGGGGTTGTCGCCGAACAGCGCAATTCCCAGCGCGATCAGCTGCTTGCCCAGCAGCGGGTGTTCGCGATTGGTGAACTCGCCCATGACCAGCAGCTCGCGCGCGGCGGGCAGGTAATGGACCTCGTCGAAATAGGGTTTGGTGACGATCGTCAGGTGCGGCAGGCAGGCGAGCCAGAAGAGCAATGCCAGTGCGGCGCACCAGCGCAAGGGATCCTTGGGTTGCTCGGGCGCGCGGCTCATCGGCAAGCGGCTTAGGAAAGCCGCGCGCGGGCATCAAGCGCGATCAGGCACTTGTCCGCTGTTCGAGCCAGAACAGCCGCGCGACCATGGCGAGCAGGCCGATGCTCGCCGTCGCACCGACGAACAGCAGCCAGGGCAACAGGTTCATCCCCGCCGCCCGCGCGCGAGGTGCGATGAAGAAAGCGGCGATCCCGACGGCGAACAGCAGGTCCCACCACACCTGCACGCCCCACAGGTTCTGCGTGTGGTTGGTCCACACCAGCACGACGCCCTCCTGCGCGATGGAGACGGCGGTGTAGGCGGCGAAACCGGCGCTCAGCGCGGCGGCCAGGATCGCGCTGCCGACCTTGGGCGAGCCGGAGAGGATGTAGAGCAGGACGGCGACCGCGGCGACGATGCCGCCCGATGCGAGGAGTTCGAAGGCATTCATGACGGCAGGCTCCCGAGTCGAATGGAGCAGGTGCTACACTTGTAGCCCGATGTAGCACTCGCTACAAGTGCGCGCATGGCGCCTGCCCGCATGTCCAGAGAAACCCTGCTGCCCCGGCTCGCGGCGCATGTGCTCGCGCACGGCCTTGCCGATGCCTCGCTGCGCCCGCTCGCCAGGGCGGCGGGGACCAGCGACCGGATGCTGATCTATCACTTCGGCTCCAAGGACGCGCTGGTCGCGGCACTGCTCGAACATCTCGCGGGGATGTTTGCGGACGCGCTCGACAGTGCTTTCCCCAAGGAACGCAGCCCTTCGCGCCGCGCCTGCGCGCAGGCGGTCTATGCGATCACTGGCGAGCCCGCCTTCGCGCCCTTCTTCCGGATCTGGTGGGATATCGTCGCGGGCTGTTCGGACGGCAATGCCGCCTATCTCGAGGCCGCGGGCAGGATGATGGATGTGCTGCTCGACTGGGTGGTCGATCACCTGCCGGCCGACGATCCCGACCCGCAGGCGGGCGCGCGTGCGGTGCTGACCACTATCGAGGGCGCGCAGATGTTGCGCGCGGTGGGGCGCGGCGACGTGGCGCAAGCGGGGCTTGCCGCCTTGGAAGGCTGACCCGCTTGCCGCTGTGCGCGTGCATGCTATCGAGCGCGGCATGAAGAAGACCACCGGCACCGATCGCTCGATCACCTCGAAATGGCGCCCCGCGACGCAGGCCGTGCGCGGCGGCACCTGGCGATCCGAGCATGGCGAGACCAGCGAGGCGCTGTTCCTCACCAGCGGCTACACTTACGATGACGCGCAGACCGTCGCCGATCGCTTTGCCGGCGAAGCCGACGGCATGACCTATTCGCGCCTCCAGAACCCGACCGTCGCCATGCTCGAAGAGCGCATCGCGCTGATGGAAGGCGCCGAGGCGTGCCGCGCGCAGGCAAGCGGGATGGCGGCGATGACCACCGCGCTGCTGTGCCAGCTTTCGGCGGGCGACCATGTGGTCGGCGCGCGCGCCGCCTTCGGATCGTGCCGCTGGCTGCTCGACCACCTGCTGCCGCGGTTCGGGATCGAAACCACCGTGGTCGACAGCGCCGACGACCATGCGTGGGAAGCCGCGATCCGGCTCAACACCAAGGTCTTCTTCTTCGAAACCCCCGCCAACCCCACGCTCGACGTGGTCGATCTGGAGCATGTCTGCGGGGTGGCCAAGGCGCATGGCATCACCACCGTCGTCGACAATGCCTTTGCCACCAGCGCGCTGCAGAAGCCGATGGATTATGGCGCCGACGTGGTGGCCTATTCCGCGACCAAGCTGATGGACGGGCAGGGCCGGGTGCTCGCGGGCGCGGTGTGCGGATCGCAGGAGTGGATCGACGAGGTGCTGCTGCCGTTCCAGCGCAACACGGGCCCGAACATTTCGCCCTTCAACGCCTGGGTGGTGCACAAGGGGCTCGAGACGCTCGACCTGCGCGCGCGTCGGCAGAGCGAGAATGCCGTGGCGCTGGGCGCATTTATCGAGCCGCGCGTGCCCAAAATGCTGCATCCCGGCCTGCCGAGCCACCCGCGCCACGACCTTGCGACCCGCCAGATGGCCGCCACCGGCCCGATCTTCGCCTTCGACGTGGGCGACCGCGCGCGCGCCTTCGCGATCCTCGATGCGCTCGAACTGGTCGATATCTCGAACAATATCGGCGATGCGCGCAGCCTGATGTGCCACCCGGCCAGCACCACCCATGCGGGGATGACGCAGGAGGACCGCGATGCGATGGGCGTGACCGAAGGCCTGCTGCGGATCAATGTCGGGCTCGAAGACGTCGAGGACCTCAAGGAGGACCTCGACCGCGCGCTGGCGGCAGCGGGCTTCTAGCGCCGCCAGCCGTTGCGGGCCGCGACCCGCTCGAGCTCCTCGCCCAGCGCATGCGCGGTGGTCATCGCCGCAGGGCAGCGCGCATCGTCGGTCAGCACGCCGTGTACGTCGAGCCCCGCTCCGCCCACCAGCGCCATCAGCAGCCCCTCGTCGCGCGTCATCCCGGCCGCGCAGCAGGGTGCGAGCAGGATCTTGCGCCGCGAGGTGCGCGCGAGATCGACGACCAGCGCGCGCGCCACCACCAGCAGCTTGCGAAAGCCCGGTCCGGCCGCATCCAGCGCCAGCATGGTCGCGCGGGCATCATGGAACCCGTGCGCGGCAATCCGTCGGATCAGCACCAGTCCGAGGGTCTGTTGGCGCCGTGCGGGAAGCGGCAGGTCGAGGGCGGTCGAATCGTGCGAATGGGCCATGCGATCTCCTTTCCGGGCATAGTATGCTAATGCGAGGCATTCGCAACAAAAGATTGCGCCGGGGCCCGATCATGCTCTTCGGCGTCACTTTGCGCCACCCGACGAGGCCGGCGCTGCAATCTCCGACGGCAATTTCGCGGCTGACTTTCCTCCGAGCAGGCGATGGCCTCCTATGGCCGCGCGGGCGACGGCCGGCCGGCGTGGCAATCGTACCGGAAGCGGTTCGGGATGTTTCGGGCTCGTCTCGATGGCATGAAGCCGGTATCGCCGGGGACAGAGGGAGATCCATCAATGACCAAGACCATCGAGTACATCTTCGATTTCGGCGCGCCGAACGGCTATCTTGCCTGGTATCCGCTCAAGGACATCGCCGCGCGCACGGGCGCGGAGCTGCAGGTCACGCCGGTCTTTCTCGGCGGGATGCACAAGCTCACCGGCAACGCCCCGCCGATGATCCGCGATGCCGGGGTCAAGGGCAAGGTCGCCTATGCCGCGCTCGAGTTCCAGCGCTTCCTCGACCGGCATGCGATGGACAGGTTCAGGATGCATCCCGACCTGCCGTTCAACTCGATCCTGCTCCAGCGCGTGCTCGTCGCCGCGCAGGACGAGGCCGAGCGGCATGCGATCGTCGATGCGCTGCTCCCCGCGGTGTGGGAGCGCAACATCGACTGCAGCGATGCCGAAGTGGTCGGGCGCGAACTGGCCGAAGCCGGCCTCGACGCCGAGCGCCTGCTCGCCGCCACTCAGGACCCGGCGGTCAAGGCGAAGCTCGCCGAGAACACCGAACAGGCGGTGGAGCGCGGCGCCTTCGGCATCCCGACATTCTACGTCGATGGCGAGATGTGGTTCGGCAAGGAACGCCTCGACCAGCTCGAGAACTATCTTGCCGACGGGACGCCATAGTAAACCTACGAGGCTGGGGATAATACCGATGCAATTTCTTGGCGGGATTGCTCGATAGGATAGGTCGTTTCGTTCGGGATTTACTTTGGGGGGTGGCATGTTTCGATTCTGCGCGTGGGTGGCATTGCTTGTGGCTCTGCCTCCCCTGCCGGCCTTCGCGCAGGAGCAGCAGGACGCCGGCAATCCGTCGGCGATCGATCCGATCCCACCCCAGGTTCCCGTCGAAGCGTTCACCGCACGCAGCGAATTCGGTTCGGCAAAATTGTCTCCGCGCGGGACCCGTTTCGGGTTCATCCATCGATCCGGCGGGCAAACGAGTGTGGTCCTGGTGGATGCAGGAACGCGCGAGCCTGTCCATGCCATACGCGTCGACGAGGACTACGGCCTCAGGTGGTTCAGCTGGGCTGGCGAAGATCGCGTGCTGCTGTCGATCGAGACGAAGCAGTGGTTCTTCGGACTCCCACTGCCGATCACCCAGCTGCTCGTGTTTGATATCGCGACCCAGGAAACCTCTTCCATCGGCTTCGACTACCAAGGGCCCGAAGGCGATGATGTGCTCTATATTGATCCCTACGGCCGCTACATCGTGCTGTCGGTGTCGGAAGACTGGAAGAGCGATCCCGATGTCTGGCGTTTCCCGCTCGATGGCTCGGGGGCGGCGGGGGCAGTCAAGATCGAGAGCCGCAAGAAGGGTATTGAAGAGTGGTTTGCCGATTCTTCCGGGGTGGTCCGGCTTGGTGTCGGGTGGACGATGGGGAAGAGCGCGATAGTCTACTACCGCTCCGGTCCCGAAGACCGCTTCAAGCGCGTTGCCAAGATAAAGCAGCACGATGAAGCAAACGATTATTGGAATGTCCTCGGTATCTTCGAGGGCCGCGATACCGGCTATGCGATCGTGCAGGATCCGAGCGGCCGACAGGTTTTGCGCGAATTCGACTATTCCACCGGCGAGCCGGGTCGGCTGATCCACGCCCAACCCGGCTGGGACGTCGATGCGGTCAACCTCGACGGCAAGCAAGTGCTGGGCATCACTTACACCGACGACGCAAGTCGAACGGTCTGGTTCGACGAGGATATGAAGCGGATCCAGCGCGAGCTGGAACAGGCGCTGCCGCAGAGCAGGATCGAGATCATCTCGCGCGCCGGTCTCGAACGCATGCTGGTGCTCGAACATGGCCCGTCCGACCCCGGCGCGATCTACGTGTACGACGCTCGCGCACGAACGCTCGACCTTTTCGCCAATCTGCGTCCGCAGATCGATCACACGCAGATGGCCGTGCCACACGGGGTCACCTATACCGCGCGCGACGGCCAGTCGATCCGCGCCTATCTGACATTGCCGAAGGGTCGCGAACCGCGCGGTTTGCCGTTGGTCATTCTGCCGCATGGCGGACCCTATGGCATTCGTGACACCCTCCGGTTCGAGGACTGGTCACAGCTTCTCGCCAATCGCGGTTATGCCGTCCTCCAGCCCAATTATCGCGGCTCGGGCGGCTATGGCGAAGCGTTCGAGACGCTGGGTGACGGCCAGATCGGTCGCGCGATGCAGGACGATCTCGACGATGCGATGGACTGGGCGGTTGCCGAAGGGATTGCCGATCCGGCACGCGTGTGCCTCGTGGGGGCGAGCTATGGTGGCTACGCGGCGCTATGGGGAGTGATCCGCAATCCCGAACGCTATCGCTGCGCGGCCAGCTTTGCCGGTGTCACCGACTACGATGCGCAGTTCAAATACAGCGGGAAATCGCTCGAGCGCCGCTATCGCAGGGAATGGAAGCACAGGTTGCGGGGCACGGGCGAGGGCGAGATAGACCTGAAGGAGGTGTCGCCCGCGCATCAGGTCGCCCGGCTTGTTCGCCCGGTGCTGCTCGCGCATGGCAAGAAGGACAGCCGCGTACCGTTTTCGCAGTTCGAGGACATGGCCACCGCGGCCAGGGATGCGGGCAAGGAGATCGAATTGCTCGAGCTGGATGACAACCACCACCTGACCAAGGAAGAGAATGCCAGCGAATGGCTGGAAACGCTGGTTGAATTCCTCGCCCGGCACAATCCGGCGGATTGATGCCTGTCGCACCGGGAAAGCCGCGTCAGGTTCGGCGACGGGCCGATCGGGTCCGGGTTGTGCTTGTCGGCACCGCGACATTTCGCGTCGACTACGAAATGTGGTTCGGCAAGGAGCGCCTTGGCCAGCTTGGGGAATACATCCGGAGCGGCAATACATAAGAGTTTTTACATAGCATTGAATCGCAGGTCTTGGGCTTGATCGATCCGATATTCGATCTAGGGTTTCGTTTCTGTACTTATCAGGGGGTCGCCATGTTTCGCTTCAGCGCGCTTGCCGCGTCGCTTTTCATTCTCAATCCGATCTCGCTTGCAGCGCAGGAAGGTCAGTCCGCCGAAGCATCGGCCGAGACGTTTCCGCCAGTCATAGCCGCGTCTGCCTTCGCAAAGCGCAGCCCGTTCACGATGCTGCGCGTGTCGCCCGACGGCAGAATGATCGCCACACGCGCGCGCTCGGGTGGCAAGGAATTCGTAGCGCTGATCGATGCCTCGACGCAGAAGCTCGTCCAGCGCTATTCGGTTGGCGAGGGCAACGAGATCGGCAATATCCGGTGGGCCGGGTCGAACCAGCTGCTGATTTCGCTGCTGGGCACGGCAGAGCGGGCCGGTGATGCCTACACGGCAACGCGTCTCGCCTATGTCCACACCGATACCGGCAACATGGAATTGCTCGGCGATTTCGGCACGCGCGACGGCGACAACGTCATCTTCGTCGCGAAAGACGGGTCCTATGCCCTGGTATCGGTCCAGCGGTTACGCTCGCAGTATCCGACTGTCATGCGCTACGATTTCGGCGACGAGGTGAAAGCTACGATCGCCCAGTATCCCATCGAAGGCGTGTGGAACTGGTATGCCGACGAGGACGGCGTGGTTCGCCTCGGCCTCGGCCGCATCAGCCGCAAGCTGCTGGTCCATTATCGGAGCGGTCCGGACGACAAGTTCCGCGTGGTCGAGAAGATCAAGGACGTGGACGTCGAGGACAAGTACCTCCACGTCACATATATCCGCGCAGGATCCGACCTGGCCTATGCGCTGACGGAGAACGATGAAGGCCGGGTTGGCCTCTACACATTCGATCTTGCCACGCGCGAACCGCTCGAGCTGATTTACGAGAACCCGCAGGCCGATCTCGATTCGGCACTGTTCCGCGACGGCAAGCCCGTCGGCGTTTTCTGGACCGGTGACAGCAGTCAGGCGCACTGGCTCGATCCCGACTACGAAGCGACCTATCAGGCGCTGTCTGCAGCCTTGCCAGAGGAGCAGGTCTGGATCGCCTCGCGTTCGGAAGTGGACGATCGGCTTGTGGTCTGGGCAGGCGGCCCGGCCGACCCGGGCGCCTATTACGTCTTCACCCCGGGCGAAAGCCGGTTGTCGCTGCTGATGGAAAGCCGCCCCGACATCGACGAGCGCCAGCTCGCCAACCCCAAGGCGATCGGTTACACCGCGCGTGACGGGACTGAAATTCGCGCGATCCTGACCCTGCCCAAGGGGCGCGAGGCGAAGGACCTGCCGCTGATCATCCTGCCCCATGGCGGGCCTTTTGGAGTCCACGACACGCTCGACTACAGCGACGAAGTCCAGCTGCTGGCCAATCGCGGCTATGCCGTCTTGCAGCCGAATTTCCGCGGTTCGGGTGGTTATGGCGAGAAGTTCGTCGAGCTCGGCTACGGCCAGATCGGTCGGGCGATGCAGGATGACCTCGACGATGCGATGGATTGGGCAGTCGCCGAAGGCATCGCCGACAAGGATCGCGTCTGCCTCGTCGGCGCGTCCTACGGCGGCTATGCCTCGCTGTGGGGCGTCCTGCGCAATCCGGAACGCTACCGCTGCGCGGCGAGCTTCGCCGGCGTAACCGACTGGGATCTGATCCTCAAACACGACGATCGTTTCTTCATGAACTGGGCCAGCAAGAAGCACGAAGAGAAGATCGTAGGAGAGGACAAGTTCGATCTCGACACGGTCTCGCCCTATCGCCTGGCGGAATCGCTCACGCGGCCCGTCCTGATCGCGCAGGGCAAGGACGACACCATCGTACCGTGGTCGCAGCACACCAAGTTTCGCAGTGCCGTGAAGAAATCCGCGATCACTCCGGTCGAACTGGTCTTCGAGGACGAAGGCCACGGTTTCGACGAGCCGGAGAACGAGCAGAAATGGTACGAAGAACTGATCGCCTTTCTCGCCGAGCACAATCCCGCGGATTGAGCCGACTGGAAAGGCGACTACCCGCCCCGTTTGCGCGAGCGAAGCGGGGCGGGCCAGGTGTCGGCACTCATGGCGCCCGCGTAGTTTGTGCAGGATGCACGATAGGGCCCGGCAATGATCGCCTGGTGCTAAACCAGTCGGGCCCGAACCCTAGGCGGTGAGCACGAGCAGCGCGGGGTAGGGCAGGGCCAGCGACAGGGTGGCGATGCAATCGCCCCCGCGATCGCGGGCCAGGTGTCGGATGAAGGCGAAAAGCATGGTTCGTTCCCCCGATGTTGTGATGTGACAGCATGCGGCGCGCCCGCGTGGCCTCGCACCCGCACCGCGCCTGAGGGCCAGCCGTTGGCCATTCGCTGCCCTGCGAAGCTGGCCCACGCCGGTTACCTTTTTCTCATATTTCGCCGCAAATCGATCTTAACCCATCTTCGCAGGACGGAATGAACCGCGCAGCCGGGGAAATTTCCGCGGAAATGCTTGCGCCGCGTGCGCGGGGCCTTAGATTGGAAGGGTGATCAAGGAACTCTTCCAGCATGCCGCAACGACCGACGGGGTTACCGTCCGTGTAGCGGTCAATTTCCTGCCCGAGCAATCGCAGCCGGAGGCGGGCAAGTGGTTCTGGGTCTATCATATCCGGATCGAGAACGGCTCGCACGAACGCGTCCAGCTGATCACGCGCCACTGGCGGATTACCGACGGTGCGGGCATGGTCAGCCATGTCGATGGCGAAGGTGTGGTCGGCGAACAGCCGGTGCTGATGCCCGGACAGAGCCACGATTATGTCTCTGGCTGTCCGCTCGATACGCCGCACGGTTCGATGGAAGGCTTCTATACCTTCCGCGCGGAAGACGGCTCGCCGCTGGAGGTGCGCATCCCCTTCTTCCCGCTCGCGGCGCCCGCTACCGCGCCCTGAGAGCTATGGCTGCGCGAATTGTTCGGCCTGTTCCGCGGATTCGAAACTGCCAATTTTGATCTTGGGCTCGAGGTCGAGCCAGCCGGCGAGGGTCTCGAGGTCCTTCGTGGCGGGATAATGCCCCAGCGCGGCGCGGCTCTCGTCGAGCCGCAGCACGAGGCGCTTCTTCTTGCGGCGCAGCGCGCTTGTGCTGAGCGAAACCCGGCTCCCGCCGCCCAGCCGGCGTGCAAGGCGATAGCCCAGCCCCCAGGTCACGCCCTCGCGCAGGTCGTCCCCGCCGGCGAGTTCGTGCAGCCGGTCGGGTAGCTCGGTGCGGCCCATGCTGCCGAACAGCGCGGCGCAGATCATCGCCCGGCCGCGCGCATCGAGGTCGATCCAGCGCTTGCCCAGCGCCCATTCG
>JBFOLW010000328.1:0-6152 GCA_040830305.1 Erythrobacter sp. | reverse complement strand
GTCGATGGTGAAGGACGACTTGCCCGAGCCCGAGACGCCGGTGATGCAGGTGAAGGTGCCGAGCGGGATCGAGGCGGTGACGTCGTTCAAGTTGTTCGCGCGCGCGCCGTGGACGGTGAGCTGGTGGCCGTTGCCCTTGCGCCGCTCGCCCGGGACCGCGATCTCGCGGCGGCCGGTGAGGTAATCGGCGGTGAGCGATTTCTTCGACTTGAGCACCTGCTTGAGCGTGCCCTGCGCGACCACCTCGCCGCCATGCACTCCCGCGCCGGGGCCGAGATCGACCACATGGTCGGCGGCGCGGATCGCGTCCTCGTCATGCTCGACCACGATCACCGTATTGCCGAGGTCGCGCAGCCGCTTGAGCGTTTCCAAGAGCCGGTCGTTGTCGCGCTGGTGGAGGCCGATGCTCGGCTCGTCGAGCACGTAGAGCACGCCCGAGAGGCCACTGCCGATCTGGCTGGCGAGGCGGATACGCTGGCTCTCGCCGCCCGACAGCGTACCTGAAGTGCGGTCGAGGTTGAGGTAGTCGAGCCCGACATTGTCGAGGAAGCCGAGCCGCTCGTTGATCTCCTTGAGGATCGCCTTGGCGATCTGCTGCTGCGTGTCGGTCAGCTGGCCGGGCAGCGCGAGGAACCAGTCCTTCGCATCGGCGACGCTCATCTTGGTCGGCGTAGCGATATCGGTGGCGTCGTCGCCCTGCCCGATCTTCACCGCCAGCGCCTTCTCGTTGAGCCGCTTGCCGTGGCAGGTCTCGCACGGCTGGCTGGTCTGGAACTTGGACAGCTCCTCGCGCATCCACGCGCTCTCGGTCTGCAGCATGCGGCGGTTGAGGGTGCCGATCACGCCCTCGAACGGCTTCTTGACAGTATATTCCTTGCGCCCGTCCTTGAAGGTCAGCGGGATGGCGCGGCCCTTCGTGCCGTAGAGGATGATGTCGCGGATCTCGCGGTCGAATTCCTCCCACGGGGTCTCGAGGCTGAACTCGTATTCGCGCGCGAGGCTGGCCAGCACCTGCATGTAATAGGGGCTCGGCGGGTTGCTCTTCGCCCAGGGCACCACCGCGCCCTTCTTGAGGCTCAAAGCCTCGTTGGGGACGACCAGTTGCGGGTCGAACAGCTGCTTCTCGCCGATACCGTCACAGGTCGGGCAGGCCCCCTGCGGCGCGTTGAACGAGAACAGCCGCGGCTCGACCTCCTCGATGGTGAAGCCCGAGACCGGGCAGGAGAAGCGTTCGGAAAACACGATCCGGTTGGCGGGCAACCCGGCGCCCTTCATCGCGCCGCCGCCCTCTGCTTCCTCTTCGCGCCCCGGCACCACGCCATCGGCGAGATCGACATAGGCCAGCCCCTCGGCCAGCTTGAGCGCGGTTTCGAAACTGTCGGCGAGGCGGGTTTCGAGCCCCTCCTTCACCGCGAGGCGGTCGACCACCACCTCGATATCGTGCTTGAACTTCTTGTCGAGCGCGGGGGCTTCCTCGATTGGGTACATCTCGCCGTTGATGCGCACGCGGGTGAAGCCGGCCTTCTGCCACTCGGCGAGCTCCTTGCGGTATTCGCCCTTGCGCCCGCGCACCACCGGCGCGAGCAGGTAGAGCCGCGTGCCTTCGGGCAGCGCCATCACCCGGTCGACCATGTTGGACACCGTCTGCGCCTCGATCGGCAGGCCGGTGGCGGGCGAGTACGGCACACCTACCCGCGCCCACAGCAAGCGCATGTAGTCGTAAATCTCGGTCACCGTCGCCACGGTCGAGCGCGGATTGCGGCTGGTGGTCTTCTGCTCGATCGAGATCGCCGGACTGAGCCCGTCGATATGCTCGACATCGGGCTTCTGCATCATCTCGAGGAACTGCCGCGCATAGGCGCTGAGGCTTTCGACATAGCGCCGCTGCCCCTCGGCATAGATCGTATCGAAGGCGAGGCTCGACTTGCCCGACCCCGACAGCCCGGTGATCACGATCAGGCTGTCGCGCGGCAGGTCGATGTCGACGCCCTTGAGGTTGTGTTCGCGCGCGCCGCGGACGGAGATCTGGGTAAGTGCCATGGAGGAAGCGTGTTCCTGAATTGTTCGCATTGGTCAAGGGGGGGTGGACGGCGTGTTGCTGGCAGTCCGGGACGACCCGTTTGCGACACGGGTCCGGCCCAATGTGGGCGCGTCCTGCCGCGATGCAAGCCACCCCCTCACTCGCTATTGCCCGTAGGACAAGGTTAGCAGCTTGTTAAGGAAGCCGACCTACCTGCTGAATGGTAACAAAGCAGGGGCTACGCAAATTGTTTCAGCATGCCGATCTCGACTGGGAGACGGAAGGCGCCAAGAGCGCTTTGCCGCGTCTCGACCGGGTCGCGCAGGAGCGGCTGATCGGTGTGCTCGAAGTCGAGCGCAGCGCGATCTGGGCCAACCTGCTGTTGTGGGCGGTCATGCTGGTGGCGACACTCAACCTGCCCGATCCGACGCTGACGCTCGCCGCGCTGGGGTCCCGGATCGCCGCAATGGCAGTCACCCATCCGGCCTTCGGCCGCCTGCGCAAGATGACGGCAGAGGGGATCGACTGCACCGGCCGTCTGGGTTTCGCGATGCTGGCGCTGTTCCTTGGCGGCGTAAGCTGGGCGCTAATCCTCGCTTCGTTATACATCGATCCCGTGGTCCACCTCGCACGCGGTGTGATTGCCGGAGGCACGATGGTCGCAGTGGCGCTGGTCACCAGCCTGCTCGCCCCCGTGAAACGGCTTTCCGCAGCCTTTGCTGCGGGGTTCACCATCGCACTGGCGGTATTCGTCCTGCTGCAGGGCGCTATCGTACCCCTGCACGGCCTCGTCGCCCTGTTCAGCATCATGCTGGTCGTCGGCATCTACGGAAATGCCGTGGCCATGCGCGAGAAACGTGCCGCCCGCATGCTTGTCGAGAACCGGATGCTGAGCGACGAACTCGCCATTTCGCTGGCCAAGGCGGAATACCTGGCCAATCGCGATCCGCTCACCGGGTTGATGAATCGCCGTGCGCTGTTCGATTATGCGGAGAATCAGGATGGCGACCTCGACGCCCAGATCCTGACGATCGACCTCGATCATTTCAAGCAGGTCAACGACCGCTTCGGGCACGCGGTGGGTGACGAGGTGCTGGTCGGCGTCGCCAGGGCCATTCGCGAAACCGTATCGGGACTCCCTCCCGGCAAGCACCTGCTGGTCCGTCTGGGCGGCGAGGAATTCGCCGTGGTGATCGATCATGCCGACCCCGCGCTTGCAGCCAAGGCTGCCAATCGCCTGCGGCAGGCAGTGGAGAAGGTCAGCGACCCGATAGAAGCCGATGGTCTCGAAACCTCGGCATCTATCGGGGTGGGCAGCTGGAACGACGGCCAGTCGCTCGACGAGGCCCTGAATGCCGCGGATCGAGCACTGTATCGCGCCAAGGCACGTGGCCGAAACCGGGTGGTAGTCGAGAAGGACTGACCTACCGAGTTTCGCGATCGAATAGCCGCATCCCTACGTGTGCGGCCCGGTTCCCCGACAGCTTGCCCCGACGGGATAGCAGAAGGATCTTCGCAGCATGAGCGGCGCGGATCACCCGCCCGTTCGGCGACACAGACTCGACTTCAAAATCATCCTGATGGTGAGACCGGTCGGGATTGCTATTCGTTAACGAATTGGCCCTATTGCCCTTTTCCAATCAGGAGAAGGAGTTAGGGCAAAAGCCGATGCGCATGGACGGCACCTTTGACGGCAAGATTGCCGGCGTCCTAGCGCGCGCACCGGTCGATTTTCGAGAAATCGAGCGCGAAGCGGTGATTGCCATGCTCGAACGCGAGCGCCGCTCGCTCGTCTCCAGTTTCCTCGGTTTCGGCCTGCTCGCGCTGGGTGTGGCAATGCTGCCCAACCCTGCGCCGATGGGGCTCTTGCTGATGCTGCGGCTTGGCTCCCTGTTGTTCACCCGCAGCGCGGCATCGCATCTCGAAAGCCTCGTGCGAGCGCGGAAGCCCCTGAAAACTATACGCCTCGTGATGTTCGCGGCGTTGTCGCTGACGGGGGTCAGCCTTGCCCTGATGCTCTGGCCGCAGCCCGCGGGGGCTTCAACCGTCGCGGTTGCGCTGATCCACGTGGTGGTGATCATCATGGTCACGCTGATATCGGTGACCTTCGCTGCGCTGCCCGCGTCGCGCGATGCCATGCTGTTCAGCTTCTGGCTGACGACAAGCGGGTTGATCCTGTTCCATCCCGGCGGAGGCGATCCCGGCATGATCGCGGTGGTCACGCTTACCGTCCTGGGCATCCGTATCTACGGGTCCTCGACCGGGCACCATGTCCGCAGCTCGGCGCAGATGCTGGTCGAGAACCGCCAACTTTCCGAGGATCTGGCCGATGCGCTTGCGCACGCCGAATTCCTGAGCTGGCGCGATCCGCTCACGGGGCTCTTCAATCGTCGAATGCTGTTCGAGGATACGCGCAGCGACCGCAGCCCCCTGTCGCGGCACCTGCTGACGATCGACCTCGACCGCTTCAAGACCATCAACGACACCTTCGGTCACGGGGTCGGCGACCATGTGCTCGTCGCGACGGCCGACACGATCCGGGAATGGTGCGCGTCGCTGGGCGGCAATGGCGAGCATCAGGCGTTCCGGCTTGGTGGCGAGGAATTCCTGGTTATCGCGCGCGGCCTCGACGAGGCCACCGCGAGCGAGGCGGCAGAGCGCCTGCGGATCGCCATCTCGGAGATCGAGGGGCAATTCTCCGATCACCCCGGAATCGCCATCACGGCTTCGATCGGGCTTGCCAGCTGGCGGTTCGGCGAAGGGATGGACGATGCACTGCTGCGCTCGGACATCGCCTGCTACGAGGCCAAGAACACCGGCAGGAACCGGGTGCGCCGCGCCGCCTGACGCCCGAACGTTTCTTGCCAGCGACGAAACGGGGACCGATGGCCCCGCTTCAACCGTTCCATATCCAAGCACGACACCAACGCCCCCGCGGATCGAACAAGATGCGCCCGGTCGCGGCGAAGGTGTCCCGGAACAGTATCGCAATGAAAAGCGCCACTCCTGATGGACAAGGATACCAAAGACCAAACGACAGATGCCCGAAGCGCTAATACGGCGCCAACCAATGGTTCGAGTTCGAACGCCAGGCTCGGGGCGATCCTGGCCGATCTCAACCGCCCGCTCGACGAGGTGGACTGGTCGCATACATCGTTGCGCGGTGAAACGGGCGACAATCCGAAGAGCTACCTGAAGAGACTGCGCCGCGAGCGGCAGCACCGGCGGGAACTGCGCCGCGCGCGCAAGGCCGCCGCCAAAACATTCGATGTCCGCCCGCGCCTGTCGACCCGCAAGCGCGCGACGCTGATGCTGGGCGCCGGTGCGCTCGGACTGACTGCGTTCACCGGACCGCCCAAGGCGCGCAAGCCTGTCCAGCCGCAGAGCGCAGTGCACCAAGTAATCGACAATGCCCACAGCGCACGCCAGCCGGCCGCGCTGCTCACCGCCAGCGACACCTTCAAGCAGGCACTGATCGAGGAAGAAGGTGTGCGCTACACCGTCTATCGCGACGTTGCCGGTTACCCGACAGTCGGGGTCGGCCATCTGGTCGAGCCGGAAGACGACCTGCGTGTGGGCGACCGCGTGAGCGAGCGCCGCGTCCTCGCGTTTCTTGAGGCCGATCTTGCCGAGGCCGAACGCGGCGTGCGCGAACTGGTCGGCGACCTGCCGCTGTTCCAGCACGAATTCGATGCGCTGCTCGACCTCGTCTACAACGTCGGCATCGGCAACGTGTCGCCGGACAAGAGCCCCCGGCTGAATGCCGCGATCGACGCCGCCGATTATGACGCGATCGTCGATGAACTGAACTATACCCACGCGGGCGGAAAGTTCGCCAAGGGGCTGCAGTATCGCAGCGAGCGGCGCGCCAAGATCTTCATGGACGCCTCCTACGAGGATCCGCGCGAGGTAGCGTCACGAAGCTCCGCCTGAGCCCGGGCGCCGCAGCCGGCTTACCATTCCGTTACTCTCTTCATGGTACGGTCACAGACAGGACTGCAACTGGCGCGAGGGCCCATTGGCTGACAGGGACGCGGAACGGGACGAGGAGTGGCGCAGGGAACGCCTGCACCTGCTCGTCCGCTAAACCGCCGAAACCGAACAACGCACGCTGGTCGCCAACATCGCCGGC
>JBFOLW010000327.1:0-2727 GCA_040830305.1 Erythrobacter sp. | reverse complement strand
CGGCCACGCAGCTGGTAGAGCTGGGCAAGGCCGAAGATATCGGCGCGGTGGATGATGATCGTGTTCGCACTCGGCAGGTCGAGCCCGCTTTCGACGATGGTCGTAGCGAGCAACACGTCGTACTTGCCCTCGTAGAAGGCGCTCATCCGCTCCTCGATCTCGCCCGCGCTCATCTGGCCATGGGCGGAGACGAACTTCACCTCGGGTACGTTCTCGTGCAGCCAGTCGGCAATGCCTTCCATGTCCGAGATGCGCGGCACGACGATGAAGCTCTGACCGCCGCGATGGTGTTCGCGCAGCAGCGCCTCGCGCATGACCATGTCGTCCCATTCCATGACGTAGGTGCGCACCGCGAGGCGGTCGACCGGCGGGGTCTGGATGGTGGACAGTTCGCGCAGGCCGGTCATCGCCATCTGCAGCGTGCGCGGGATCGGCGTGGCGGTGAGCGTCAGCATATGCACGTCGGCGCGCAGCTGCTTGAGCTTTTCCTTGTGCGTGACCCCGAAGCGCTGCTCCTCATCGACGATGACAAGGCCGAGGTTCTTGAACTCGGTCTGCTTCGACAGGATGGCGTGGGTGCCCACGACGATATCGATCTGGCCACTCGCCAGACCTTCGCGCGTTTCCTTCATCTCGCGCGTAGGAACGAGGCGAGACAGCCTGCCAACTTTGAGCGGAAAGCCATTGAACCGGTTTGCGAAATTCTCGAAATGCTGGCGTGCCAGCAAGGTCGTGGGCGCGACCACTGCGACCTGCTGCCCGTTCATCGCCGCGACGAAAGCAGCGCGCAACGCGACTTCAGTCTTCCCGAAACCGACGTCGCCGCAGACCAGCCGGTCCATGGGCTTGCCGCTTTCCAGATCGCGCAAGACGTCCTCGATCGCACGTTCCTGGTCGTCGGTTTCCTCGTACTGGAAGCGGTCGAGGAACTGGTTGTACGCCCCGTCCTCCACTTCCAGCACCGGCGCCTTTTTGAGCGCGCGCGCAGCGGCGACCTGCATGAGTTCGCCCGCGATCTCGCGGATTCGCTCCTTCAGGCGTGCGCGGCGCTTCTGCCATGCCTCGCCGCCGAGCCGGTCGAGCATGACCGCTTCTTCCGACGAACCGTAGCGGCTGAGCACGTCGATATTCTCGACCGGGATGAACAGCTTATCGCCGCCCTTGTATTCGAGCTGGACGCAGTCGTGTTTCGACTTGCCCACGGGGATCGGTTCGAGACCGAGATACTTGCCGATCCCGTGTTCGGTATGGACGATGAGGTCGCCGACGCTGAGCGCCTGCAGCTCGGCGAGGAAGGCGTCTGCATCCTTGCGCTTCTTCTTGCGGCGCACGAGCCGGTCGCCGAGGATGTCCTGCTCGGTGAGCAGTTCCATCTCGTCGTTCGCGAAACTTGCCTCGATCGGCAGGACCATCGCGGCGGGCTTGCCCTTGGCAGATAGGCCGAGCGCTTCCTGCCAGGTGTCCGCCAGTTGCACCGGTGTGCCCGCTTCATCGAGGATCGAGGCGATACGCGAACGGCTGCCTTTCGAATAGGCGGCGAGAAGCGGGCGCTTGCCGGCCTTCGAGAGCGCCTTCAGGTGATCGGCGAGCACCGGATAGACATTGTCACCGCGCGCGCGCTCGGGAGTGAAATCGCGGCCCGAGCGGAAGCCGAAATCGACCACCGTTTCGCTTTCCGGCTCATCGAAGGGCGTCGCGCGGTGGGCGGGCGCATTGGCGAGCGCGGCCTTGAATTCGTCGCTCGTCAGGTAGAGTGCATCGGGTTTCAGGGGTCGGTAGCTGCCCTTGGCCTGCCCGGTGATCGCGGTCCGTTGCTCGTAATAGTCGGCGACGTCCTTCACGCGCTCGTCGGCTGCCGCAAGCGAGGCCTGGTCGATAACGACGAGGTCGTTCTTGCCGAGGTGATCGAACAGCGTGGTTAGCTTGTCCTCGAACAGCGGCAGCCAGTGCTCCATTCCGGCGAGGCGGCGGCCTTCGCTGACCGCCTCGTAAAGCGGATCCTGTGTCGAATTGGCACCGTACATTTCGCGATAGCGCGAACGGAAACGCTTGATGCTGTCCTCGTCCAGCAGCGCCTCGCTGGCGGGCAGGAGCAGGTGCGAGTCGAGCCGCCCGGTGCTCATCTGCGTATTCGGGTCGAAGCTGCGCAGGCTTTCCAGTTCGTCGCCGAAGAAATCAAGCCTCAGCGCTTCGTCCATCCCGCTTGGAAAGATGTCGACGATCGACCCGCGCACCGCATACTCGCCCTTGTCGATCACCGTGTCGGTGCGGCTGTAGCCCTGTTTCTGCAGCAGCAGCGACAGGCTCTCGCGGCCGATCTCGATGCCCGGCTTGAACTCGCGCACGCTCTCGCGAATGCGAAACGGGGTGAGCACGCGCTGGAGCACCGCATTGGCCGTGGTGACAACCAGCTGCGCCCTGGCCTTGCCAGCCTGCAATCGGTGCAATGCAGCGAGGCGCCGCGCGCTGATCGCGAGGGCCGGGCTGGCGCGGTCGTAGGGCAGCGAATCCCATGCGGGAAACTCGATCACTTCCAGCTCGGGCGCGAAGAAGGCGGCGGCATCGACGATCCCGCGCATCGCCGCATCGTCGGGCGCGATGAACACCGCGCGGCCCGTGCTGGCGCGCGCCAAGTCGGCCATCACCAGCGGCTGCGCGCCGCGCGCGACCTGCGCGAGGGTGAGGGGGGTATCGGCTTTCAGGATGCGGGAAAGGTCGGGCATCGGG